>NZ_JZWY01000040.1:0-44568 GCF_000966955.1 Streptomyces sp. NRRL S-495 | reverse complement strand
GTCGAGGGCGCCGCTCGGGGTGTAGCGGGCGAGCGCGAAGTCGTAGTTGCCGGCGCCGCTGCCGGTGTACCCGGCGGCGACGATCTTCCCGTCGCTCTGCACCGCCACGGCGCGGGCCGCGTCGGCGCCGTCGTCGAAGTCGGTGATGACCTTGCCGTCGGTGTCGAAGCCGCTGTCGAGGCTGCCGTCGGCATTGAGCCGGGCCAGCGCGAAGTCACCCCCCGTCAGACCCGCGACGACGATCCGCCCGTCACCCTGCACCGCCGCGCCGAACGCGTCGTCGGCGCCGCCGGTTCCGAAGTCGACGGTCACCTTGCCGCCGGTTCCGAAGCCGGTGTCCAGCGAGCCGTCGGTGTTGTACCGGGCCACCGAGAACCAGCCGACGCCACCCTCGGGCACCTCGCTGCGCCCGACCGCCACAATCCTGCCGTCGGCCTGGAGGGCGAGGCCGCGGGCCTCGTCCGAGCCGCCGGCGAAGTCCGTCGTCACCTTGCCGCCGGTTCCGAAGCCGGTGTCCAAGGATCCGTCGGTGTTGTACCGGGCCAGCGCGAAGTCGTCGCCGGCACCCGCGTAGCCGGCCACGACGATCCGGCCGTCCGCCTGGACGACGACACCGCGGGCCTCGTCGGCCCCACCGCCGAAGTCGGTGGTCGTCCTCCCACCGCTGCCGAAGGCCGGATCGAGGTCGCCGGGCGCCGCGAGCGCCGCCCCGGGGACCGCCAGTGCGAGCAGCAGGCCGGCGGCTGCCGCCGCGCCGAGCCGGCCGGATCCCGGCCATGCGCGGGACCTGGACCTGGACCCGGATCGGGGTCCGGACCCGGGATCGGGCTCGGCCTTGGACCTGGACGTGGGAAAACGGTCCACTTCGAGTCTCCTCGTCGTCACGCCGACCCCTGGTCCGGTGGTCCTCGTGCCGAGGTCCGCACGGCGGCGGCGTCGCCTCACGGGTGCACCGCGCACCCGCCACCCCGGACGGCCCCCTCGGGTGCGAGGGGTGTCCGGTCCCGGGGCGTCGGCACACAGCTTCGGGTCGTCCCCCGCGGTGGCCCGGCAGGTCGGGGCGCCGCTGCACCCACTGGCCGCCGAACTCCACTCCGAGGAGTGACCGCGGGGCCGGGCCGACACGCCGACGGCCTCCCGGACGGTGCCCGGGAGGCCGTGCGACGGACGCCCGGGTACGGCCCGGGCGCGGGAGTCCGAGGGGTCAGACGACGGCGCCGCCGTGCGGGTCCTCGGGCTCGTCCTCGTCGCGGTCCTTCATCCGGACCACCAGGGTGGCGAAACCGCCGAGGAAGGAGGCCACCCCGACCCAGGCCGGCCAGCCGGAGACCTCGCGCCAGACCACCGCGTCGAAGAGCAGCAGCGCCGGCCCGCCGAGCACCGCCAGCCAGGCGAACTTGGCGGTGGTGTCGGCCTCGGGCAGCGGCGGCGGCTCCGGCGGGACGAAGTGGCCTTCGTCGGTCTCCTCGGACAGCTCGAAGTCGCGCGGCCCGGCGGAGCCGGCGGCCGGCATCACCGGGCGGCCGGAGCGGGGGCGCGGCTGGGGCGCCAGGTCGGAGAGGTCGCCGGGCTCGCCGGGGAGCCGGTCGGCGCCGGAGGGGTCCTTGAAGCCCTTGAGCTCGCCGCGCGCCCGGAGGTTCTCGACCTCGGGCCAGTTGGGGTTGTTGAGGTCCACCGGGTCGTCGAACTGGGCGACCAGCGCGGCGAAGATCTCGTCCTGCTCGGCCTGGCTGCGCTCGGGTGCGCGCCGCGTCCGGGACGGCTCGGCCGCCCCGCCGCCCTCGCCCGCGACCGGGGCGTCAGCGGAGCCCGAAGCCGGCCGGTCTGCTCGCCGTCGGCCCGCCCGGCGCCCGGCCGCGCGCCGCCCGTGGTCGCACCGTCCTCGCGGGGCGCGTCGTCCTCGCCGCCCGCCGTGCTGCTCTCGTGCACTTCCGGCCCTTCAGCCTTGGTGGTGGTCGGATTTCACCGGGATGACGCCCGCCGCGTGCGCGGGAGCCAACCGTCGGATGAAGTCCTGGGCGGCCGCGAATATTTCCCCCGCGTCGTGGTCCAGCGTCGCGACGTGATAGCTGCGCTGGCACAGCCGCTCCGTCACATCGGTCGAGGATATCCGGGCCAGCACCAGCTCGGAGTTGGCCGCGGAGACCACGTGGTCCTGCGGGCTGCGGAAGAGCAGCACCGGCTGGGTCACCCGGGGCAGCCGGGCCTGGACGTCCTTCCACAGCCGGGCCAGCGACCAGGCGGCGTGCAGCGGGGTGCGGTCGTAGGCCAGTTCGTCCGCCCCGGGCCGGGCGATGTCGTTGGCGACCCCGGGCACGCTCGGCACCAGGTGCCGCAGCACCGGCAGAATGACACTCGCGGGGTTGTCCGACCGCACCGACGGGTTGACCAGCACCAGCCCGGCGATCCTCGGCCCGTGCACGGAGGCCAGCCGCAGTGCCAGCCCGCCGCCCATCGACAGCCCGAAGACGAAGACCCGCTCGCACTGCCCGGCCAGCGTGAGCAACTCCCGCTCGACCTCGGCGTACCAGTCCTCCCAGCGGGTGAGCTGCATGTCCTGCCAGCGGGTGCCGTGCCCCGGCAGCACCGGCAGCCCGACGGTGTACCCGGCCCGGGCCAGGTCCTCGGCCCACGGCCGCAGCGACTGCGGGGAGCCGGTGAACCCGTGGCAGAGCAGGACGCCCACCGGCCCGCCCCGGTGGCGGTACGGTTCGGCGCCGGGCAGCAGCGACATGGCGGGCTCCTTCGCGGGCGAGGACGCTGGAGGGTGGCGCTGGAGGTGGCACTGGTACGAGCGGTACGCGCTGGACGTGCGGGGGCGTCCGGGGACCGGCAGGCACCGGAGGCTGCGGAATTCGCATCGTCCCATGTGCCCGCCCGCCCCGTACACCCCCGCCGGGCACCGGGCCGCCCCGCCCCCGGGACACCCCGCCGGGGCGGGGCGGGGCACGGGCGGACACCGAAGGGCATTAGGATCGACCGGTCCGCAATACAGGAGGCCCGGGTTGTTCTACCGACTGATGAAGATGATCGTCGCGCCACTGCTTCGGATCTTCTTCCGGCCGTGGATCGAGGGTGAGGAGAACATCCCCACCGAGGGTGCCGCGATCATCGCGAGCAACCACCTCTCGTTCTCGGACTCCTTCTTCTTCCCCGCGCTGATCAAGCGCCGGGTGACCTTCATCGCCAAGGCGGAGTACTTCACCACGCCGGGCATCAAGGGCCGGCTGACCGCCGCCTTCTTCAAGGGCGTCGGCCAGCTCCCGGTCGACCGCTCGGGCGTGCGCGGCGCCGGCGAGGCGGCGATCCGTTCGGCGATCGCCGTACTGGACCGGGGCGAGTTGTTCGGCGTCTACCCGGAGGGCACCCGCTCGCCCGACGGCAAGCTCTACCGGGGCAAGGTCGGCGGCCTGGCCCGCGTCGCCCTGGCCACCGGCGCGCCGGTCATCCCGGTCGCGATGATCGACACCGAGAAGGTGCAGCCGCCCGGCCAGGTGGTCCCGAACTTCGGCACCCGCCCGGGCATCCGGATCGGCCGCCCGCTGGACTTCTCCCGCTACCACGGCATGGAGAACGACCGCTTCATCCTCCGTTCGGTGACGGACGAGGTGATGTACGAGATCATGCGGCTGTCCGGCCAGGAGTACGTGGACATCTACGCGACCGCCGCCAAGCGGCAGCTCGCCGACGACAAGAAGAAGGCCGACGCCGAGCGCAAGGCCGTGCAGAAGGCCGAGCAGGCCGCCGCCAAGGCCGAGAAGGCCGAGGCGGAGAAGCTGGAGAAGGCCGAGCAGGAGAAGGCCGCGCAGGAGCAGCAGAAGGAGACCGGGCCGGCCTGAGTCGGGGCCGACCCGGCGCCGGGGGAGGGCGACAGGGATGACGGACGGCGGCAGAGCCGGGGCGGCGCGCCCGGGCACGGTCGGCGCGGCGGTGGCGGCGGGCGGCATGTCCGTCGAACTGCCGCTCTGGCGGGCGATCTCCTCCTTCCGGGTGCTGGCCCTGGGCTACGCGCTGCTCCGCTACTTCGACTCCTACCTGTCGTTCCTGCACCCCGTCGCGGGCTGGATCTACCTCGGCGCGCTGACCCTCTGGACGCTCGCCTCCACCCGGGCCTTCTCCGGCCCGCAGCGCTGCACCTGGTACGTCCTCACCACCGACCTCACGCTGGTCGTCACCGGCATCGTGATGAGCGGCATGATCGACGATCCCGCCCGGATCAGCCACGGCGCGCCGACCCTGCCCACCATCTGGGCGGCCGGCACCGTGCTCGGCTTCGCCGGCCGGGGCGGCTGGCGCTGGGCGGCGGCGGCCGGCTCGGTGATCGGGGTGGCCAACATCCTCGGCCACGGCGGCGCGACCGGCGACAACGTCCACAACATCGTGCTGCTCATGGTGGCCGGCTGCGCGATCGGCTATGTGATCGAACTGGCCCGGGCCAGCGAGGCGACGCTCACCCGGGCGCTCCAGATCGAGGCGGCCACCCGGGAGCGGGAGCGGCTCTCCCGGGACATCCACGACGGGGTGCTGCAGGTGCTCGCGCTCGTCCAGCGCCGGGGCACCGAGGCACCGGCCGGCGGCGCCGACCTCACCGAGCTGGGGCGGCTGGCCGGCGAGCAGGAGCGCGCCCTGCGCGCGCTGATGAGCGGCGGACCGCTGCCCGAGCAGCGCGCGCCGGAGCAGCCGCAGGACCTCAGCGCCCTGCTCACCCCTTACACGGACGAGCGGGTGACCGTCTCGGCCCCCGGCACCCCGGTGCTGCTGCCCGGGCGGACCGCCGGTGAGCTGGCCGCCGCCGTCGGCGCCGCGGTGGACAATGTGCGCCGCCACGCCGGGCCCGGGGCGCGGGCCTGGATCCTGGTCGAGGACGAGCCGGAGGCCGTCACCGTCTCGATCCGCGACGACGGTCCCGGCTTCGCGCCGGGGCGGCTCGGCGAGGCGGAGCGGGCCGGGCGGCTCGGCGTCTCCCAGTCGATCCGGGGCCGGCTGCTGGACCTCGGCGGCACCGCGGAGCTGTACTCGGCGCCCGGGGAGGGCGTCGAGGTGGAGCTCAGGGTCCCGCGCACCGCGTCCGGCGCCCCGGCCGGCCTCCTGTGACACCTTCCGCGAAAGGGTTCCGCGCATGACCACCGACCTGTCGACCGATCAGCAGGCCGCCGGCCGTCCGGTACGGGTGATGGTGGTGGACGACCACCCGATGTGGCGCGACGCCGTCTCCCGGGACCTCGCCGAGGCCGGGCTGGACGTGGTGGCCACCGCCGGGGACGGCGAGGAGGCCGTCCGCCGGGCCCGCGCCTGCTCCCCGCAGGTCGTGGTGCTCGACCTCAACCTGCCCGGTCTGTCCGGCGCCGAGGTCTGCCGCCAGGTGGTCGGGCACGACCCGTCGGTGCGGGTGCTGGTGCTGTCCGCGAGTGGCGAGCACGCGGACGTGCTGGAGGCGGTGAAGTCGGGTGCGACCGGCTACCTGGTCAAGTCGGCCGGTCGGGAGGAACTGCTGGACGCGGTGCGCCGCACCGCCGTCGGCGACGCGGTGTTCACCCCCGGCCTGGCCGGGCTGGTGCTCGGCGAGTTCCGCCGGCTGGCGGCCGAGCCGCCCGCCCCGGCCGCGCCGGTCGTCCCGCAGCTGACGGCCCGGGAGACCGAGGTGTTGCGGATGGTCGCCAAGGGGCTGTCGTACAAGCAGATCGCCGACCGGCTGGTGCTCTCCCACCGCACGGTGCAGAACCACGTCCAGAACACCCTGGGCAAGCTCCAGCTGCACAACCGGGTCGAGCTGGTCAGGTACGCGATCGAGCAGGGGCTGGACGACGCGGTGTGACGCCCGGGCGGGGTGTGCGGCCGCGCCACCCCGCCCGGTACGTCGTCGGAGCCCCGGTGCCCTGTCGGCCCGGTGACGGCGGCTCAGCGCGGGACGCCGGCCACCGCCCCCCGCAGCAGTCCGGCGACGATCTCCACGCCGTCCCTGGTGAGCACCGACTCGGGGTGGAACTGCAGTCCGGCGAAGCCCGGCCCGCGCAGCGCGTGCACGTCCCCGGTCAGCGGGTCCCGGGCCACCTCGACGCCCGCGGTGGCCAGCCGGGTGGCGTCGGCGTCGGTGCAGCGCGCGGTGAAGGTGTTGTAGAAGCCGACCGTCCGCTGCTCGCCGAAGAGGTCCACGCTCTCCTGCGCGCCCTGGTACGGCACCGCCTTGCGGACCAGCGGCAGACCGAGCGCGCCGGACAGCAACTGGTGGCTGAGGCAGACGGCGAGCAGCGGGGCGGTGCGCCGGCCGGCCCGGACGGCGGCCAGCGCGTCGGTGACGATCGGGCGCAGCACGGCCATCTTGGGGTCGTCCTCGGCGGCCGGGTCGCCCGGGCCGGGGCCGAGCACCAGCGCGCCGGGGTGGGCGGCGACCCGCTCGCGCAGGCCCGGCTCGTCGAACCGGGCCACGGTGACCCGGTGGCCGAGCGAGGTCAGCAGGTGGCCGAGCATCGCGGTGAAGGTGTCCTCGCCGTCGACGACGAGGGTCTCCAGCTCCTCGGTGATCCGGGCCGGCTGCTGCATCCGCAGCCAGAACGGGGCGAGGCCGGCCCGGCGGGCGTCCAGCGCGGCCTGGACGCGGTGGTTGTCGCCGAGTCGCGGGCCGTTCCGGCCGGCCGTCCGGGCGGGCGCCGGGCGGGCGCCGATCGCGGTGAGCACCCCGGCGGCCTTGGCGTGGGTCTCGGCGACCTCGCCGTCCGGGTCGGAGTGGCGGACGAGGGTGGCGCCGACCCGGACGGCGAGCCGGCCGGTGGCCGGGTCGATGTCGGCGGTGCGGATGCAGATCGGGGAGTCCAGCAGCTGGCCGCCGCTGGCCGAGCGGCCGATCAGGGCGAGCGCGCCGGAGTAGTAGCCGCGGCCGCCGCGCTCGTACCGCTTGATCACCCGGGTGGCGTTCTGCACCGGGCTGCCGGTGACGGTGGCGGCGAACATGGTCTCCTTCAGCACCTCGCGGACGTCCAGCGAGGTGCGGCCGCGCAGCTCGTACTCGGTGTGCGCGAGGTGGGACATCTCCTTGAGCCGGGGGCCGAGCACCTGGCCGCCGAGGTCGCCGACGGTGCACATCATCTTGAGTTCCTCGTCGACCACCATGGTCAGCTCCTCCAGCTCCTTGGGGTCGTGGAGGAAGGAGATCAGCGAGTCCAGGTCGGAGCCGGCGGCGGGATAGCGGTAGGTGCCGGAGATCGGGTTCATCACGACCGTCCCGCCGCTCTGCCGGACGTGCACCTCGGGGGAGGCGCCGACGAGCACGCGGTCGCCGGTGTGCACCAGGAAGGTCCAGTAGGCGCCGCGCTCCTGCTCCAGCAGCCGCCGGAACAGGGTCAGGGCGAGCGCGGGCGAGAAGTTGTCGAGGGTCGCGGTGAAGTCGCGGCGGACGACGAAGTTGGCGCCCTCGCCGCGGCCGATCTCGTCCTCGATCACCCGGCGGACGATGGCGGCGTACTCGGCGTCGTCGATGTCGAAGCCGCCGTCGGTCAGGGCGACCGGCAGCTGCGGCAGCGCGGCCGTGACCTCGGCCAGCGGCAGGGCGTACTGCTCGGTGACCGAGAGGGCCTGCAGCGGGGTGCCGTCGTCGTGCGCCTCGAAGCCGCGCTCGCGGATCTGCCGGTAGGGGACGAGGGCCAGCAGGTCGTGGACGGGGCCGTCGGCGGGGACGCCGTGGCGGACCGGCAGGTCGGCCAGCCGGTCGTGGCTGCCGACGGTGCCGAGCAGGATCTCGACGGTGTCCGGGGCGGTGCGGGGTGTGCGGCGGTGCAGCAGGGCGAAGGCCGGCGCGTCGGCGGCGGTGAGGCGGGCGAGCAGGTCGGCGGCACTGGTCACGGTGGCGGCGTTCCTTCCGGGATGGCTTCTGCGGCGGGGTGGGTTTCCGCTCCGGGAGGCTGCCGACCGGCTGGTGGAACGCCGACGGCCGCCCCGGGGGGCGGCCGTCGTGTGCGTCTAGGAACGCGCTGACTGTGGGCCACCCAGAGGGTCGGCCCACCACCAGGATCGGGTGTGCGGCGTGTTCACGGGACCGAGCCTAGCGGATCCCCGGACGGGCGTGAGGCCCGTCACCCGATTGTCCGCAAGGTGTCTCATCCCTCGGGCAGTGGTCACAATTCGGTTGCCGTACCCCGTAGCCTTGACCGCGTGACCGTGACGAATCCCCACACCTGGCAATCCCTGCCCGCGGCGCAGCAGCCCGAATGGCCGGACCAAGAGGCTCTGCGCAAGACCCTTGCGGACCTCGCCTCGTATCCGCCGCTCGTCTTCGCCGGCGAGTGCGACCAGCTGCGCGCCCGACTCGGTGCCGTGGCCCGTGGTGAGGCGTTCCTGCTGCAGGGCGGTGACTGCGCCGAGGCCTTCGACGGTGTCTCGGCGGAGCACATCCGCAACAAGCTCAAGACCCTGCTGCAGATGGCGGCCGTGCTCACCTACGCGGCCTCGGTGCCGGTGGTGAAGGTCGGCCGGATCGCCGGCCAGTACTCCAAGCCGCGCTCGAAGTCGACCGAGACCCGTGACGGCGTGACCCTGCCGGTCTACCGGGGCGACTCGGTGAACGGCTTCGAGTTCACCCCCGAGTCCCGGATCCCGGACCCGGAGCGGCTGAAGCGGATGTACAACGCGTCCGCCGCGACGCTCAACCTGGTGCGCGCCTTCACCACCGGTGGTTACGCCGACCTGCGCCAGGTGCACGCCTGGAACCAGGACTTCGTGCGCAACTCGCCGGCCGGTCAGCGCTACGAGCAGCTGG
Organism: Streptomyces sp. NRRL S-495; assembly: GCF_000966955.1. Taxonomy (NCBI): domain Bacteria; kingdom Bacillati; phylum Actinomycetota; class Actinomycetes; order Kitasatosporales; family Streptomycetaceae; genus Streptomyces; species Streptomyces sp. NRRL S-495. Next base: position 35,819 of record NZ_JZWY01000040.1, on the reverse strand, counting down.
CCCGGGAGATCGACAACGCGCTGGCGTTCATGAACGCCTGCGGTGTCGCGCCGGAGGAGTTCCGGACGGTCGAGTTCTTCTCGTCGCACGAGGCGCTGGTCCTGGACTACGAGACCGCGCTGACCCGCGTGGACTCGCGCACCGGCGAGCTCTACGACGTCTCCGGCCACATGGTGTGGATCGGCGAGCGCACCCGTCAGCTGGACCACGCGCACATCGAGTTCGCCTCGAAGATCCGCAACCCGATCGGTGTGAAGCTCGGCCCGACCACCACGGTCGACGAGGCGCTCACCCTGATCGAGAAGCTGGACCCGGAGCGCGAGCCCGGCCGGCTCACCTTCATCACCCGGATGGGCGCGGGCAAGGTCCGCGACGCCCTGCCGACCCTGGTGGAGAAGGTCACCGCCTCGGGTGCGCAGCCGGTCTGGATCTGCGACCCGATGCACGGCAACACCTTCGAGGCGTCCAGCGGTCACAAGACCCGCCGCTTCGACGACGTGCTCGACGAGGTCAAGGGCTTCTTCGAGGTGCACCGGGCGCTCGGCACCCACCCGGGCGGCATCCACGTGGAGCTGACCGGCGACGATGTCACCGAGTGCGTCGGCGGCGGCGACGAGGTGCTGGTCGACGACCTGCACCAGCGCTACGAGACGGCCTGCGACCCGCGGCTCAACCGCAGCCAGTCGCTGGACCTGGCGTTCCTGGTCGCCGAGATGTACCGCGGCACCGTCTGAGACCGTCCCGAATGTGAGCGAAGCCTCTCCGGCCTGGGGTTTTCCCCGGCCGGAGAGGCTTTTGCGTGCCCGGATCGACGGGTAAGGTGAGGCTTAGTGAACTAAGGCAAGCCTTAGTCAAGATCCACTCGCTCAGCCCCCGGGAGAGACCGCGATGTACGTGTGCATGTGCCATGCGGTCACCGAGGACCAGGTGAAGCGGGCGATAGACGCGGGGGCCGACACCCCGCGGCAGATCGCCAAGGGCTGCAAGGCCGGTACCGACTGCGGATCCTGCGTCCGGCGCATCCAGGCCCTGCTCGGCGAGCACGGTGCCCGGCCCTGCCCGACCGCCCGGCTGGCCGCCAAGCTGGGTCTGGCCGACCCGGGTGCCGAGTCGGAGGCCGAGCCGGACCCGGCACCGGCGCCGGTGGCGGCGCTGCGCGTCGCCTGAGCCCCGGCCCGCGGGTCACGGCGCCCGGTCCCGCTCGGGACTCCGGCCCCGGTCAGGACTCCGGCTGCTCGATCAGCTGCGCGAGGTAGAGCGCCTCCCCGAGCTTCTCCAGCAGTTCGAGCTGGGTGTCGAGGTAGTCGATGTGGTGCTCCTCGTCCGCCAGGATCGATTCGAAGATGTTCGCCGAGGTGACGTCGTTCTTGGCGCGCATCACCACGATCCCGCGCTTGAGCCGGTCGATCGCCTCGACCTCGACCTGCCGGTCCGCCTCGAACATCTCCTTGACCGTCTGGCCGATCCGGACGTGGAACAGCCGCTGGTAGTTGGGCAGCCCGTCGAGGAAGAGGATCCGGTCGGTGAGCACCTCGGCGTGCTTCATCTCGTCGAAGGACTCGTGCCGGGTGTACTTGGCGAGCTTCGTCCAGCCGAAGTTCTCCTGCATCTTGGCGTGCAGGAAGTACTGATTGATCGCGGTCAGCTCGGCGGTGAGCTGTTCGTTGAGGAACTCGATGACCTCGGTGTCGCCCTTCATGGCGTTGCCTTCCTGCTGTGCGTGCGGGACACGGCCGTTACCCTCCGGCTGCACGCATCCTGGCACCGGGGTGGGAACAAATTCCAGTAAGTTCACACTCACTAGGACATGTTTCGGAATATCCGATTTGCCCGGTCCTTGAGCCGTACGAGCGGGGCGTGCGAGGTGGCAAAGGGGCGCGCGCGGCCCGCCGCCCGCCGTCTGTCACCATGGATCCATGGGTCAGTCCGAGCAAGAACCGTCGTCGCCGTCTGACCCCCGGCTCCCGCCGGGCCAGCGGGTCCAACGCGGCTGGCCCGCCCTGCACTACGGACCGGTACCCCGGTTCAAGCCCCTGACCTGGGACCTCCAGGTGTTCGGCGCGACCGCCTCGGCCGAGAAGCACAGCTGGGACTTCGAGGGCTTCAACGCCCTGCCCCGCACCACCGTCCGGGCCGACCTGCACTGCGTCACCCGCTTCTCGGTGCTCGACAGCGACTGGACCGGGGTGGCCGCCGCGCTGCTGCTCGACCTGGTGCCGCCGGACCGGGACGTCACCCACGTCATGGTCTGGGCCGAGTACGGCTACAGCGCCAATCTTCGGCTGGCGGACTTCGCGGCCCCCGACACCCTGCTCGCCACCCATCGCAACGGCGAGACGATCACCGCCGAGCACGGCTTCCCGGTCCGGCTGGTCGTCCCCCGGCTGTACGCCTGGAAGGGGCCCAAATGGGTCCGGGCGGTCGAGTACATGCGGGCCGACCGGCGCGGCTTCTGGGAGGAGCGCGGCTACCACAACCGGGCCGACCCGTGGCGCGAGCAGCGGTACTCCCACCAGGAGGAGCCGGGCGACGGCCCGCTCCGGTAGGGCGTCGTAGGGGAGTGGCTCCCGGCAGACGCGGGGGGCCGTTCCTAGAAGAACGGGAAGGTGACCGTCACCACGGTGCGCTGCGGCCTGCGCTCGCCGGCCGCCGGGGACTGACCGGTCACCTTGCCGGTGCCGAACAGGTTGACCCCGCTGCTCTGCATGGCGAACCCGGCCGCCTGGAGCGCCTTCTCCGCGGCCTCCTTGCTCATCCCGGTCACGTCCGGGACCGCCACCATGCCCTTGCTGACCACCAGCGCCACCGGCGTGTTCTCCGCCACCTGCTCCCCGGCGGCGGGCGAGCTGCTGATCACCGAGCCCTCCGGCACGGTGTCGCTGAACGTCGAGGTCACCGTGCCGGCCGCCAGCTGCGCCCCGGCCAGCGCCGGGGCGGCCTGCGCGGACGGCTTGCCGACCAGGTCCGGTACGGCGATCCGCTTCGGCCCGCGCGAGACGGTGAGCGTCACGGTGTCGCTCTTCCGGGACCGGGTGCCGACCCCGGGGTCGGCCGCGACCACCTGGCCGGCCGGGACGGACTCGCTGTACACCTCGGTGATCCGCCCGTGCATGCCGGCGGCGTCGAGGATCCGCTCCGCCTCGGCCCGGTCCTTGCCGAGCACGCCCGGCACCGTGCCGTACACCGCGCCGGAGATCGCGTACGTCGCCCCGCCGACCAGCAGCACCAGGGTGGTGAGCACGGCCGCCCAGATCAGCGGCTTGCGCGGCAGCCGCCGGCGGGCGGGTCCGGAGCCGGACCGGCGGGCGCGGCGCGTCCGGACCGGCGGCGGCTCGTCGTACGGACGGGGCTCGGTGAGCAGCTGCTCCATGACGTCCGGCGGCACGTCCAGCACACTGGTGCGCTCGACCGGGGCCACCGGGGCCACCGGGGTGAGCACCGAGGTCGCCTCGCCGGTCGGGTACCGGGGGCTGGGGCGGGTGGAGGCGGGCGGCTCGGCGTCCAGCTGGGCCGGCGTGAGCCCGCGGCGGACCCGCTGGAGCGCGGCGAGCAGCTCCACCGCGTCGAACGGGCGGAGGTCGCGGTCGCGGGCGCAGGCCCCGGCCACTATCGCGTCCAGCTCGGGCACCACGCCGGGCACGGTCGCGGACGGCGGCGGGACGTCCTCGTGCAGATGCCGGTACATCACCTGGACCGGGTTCTCGCCGGTGTGCGGACGGCTGCCGGTGAGCATCTCGTACAGCAGGATGCCGGCCGCGTAGACGTCCACCCGCCGGTCGGTCTCGGCGCCGGGGTGGATCTGTTCGGGCGCCAGGTAGGAGACGGTGCCGAGCACGGTGTCGGTGGTCGAGGTGCTGGAGGAGGCCGCGCCGTCGGCGGCGTTCAGCACCCGGACCAGGCCGAAGTCGGCGACCTTGACCAGGCCGTCGTCGGTGATCAGGACGTTCTCGGGCTTGACGTCGCGGTGCACAAGCCCGGCCCGGTGGGCGGCGCCGAGCGCGGCGAGCACCGGCTCCAGGATGTCCAGCGCGGCCCGGATGGAGAGCGCGCCGCGGTCGTTCAGCAGGTCGCGCAGGGTGCGGCCGGGCACGTACTCCATGGCGAGGAAGACATGGCCGCCGTCCGCGCCCTGGTCGAAGACGTTGACCACGTTGGGGTGGGCGAGCCGGGCGACGGCCTTGGCCTCGCGGATGAAGCGGGCGGTGAACGCGGCGTCCCCGGCCAGCGAGGGATGCATTACCTTGAGCGCGACGACCCGGTCGAGCCGGGTGTCGGTGCCCCGGTACACGGTGGACATCCCACCGGCGGCGATCCGCCGCTCGACCCGGTACCGGCCGTCGAGCAGGGTACCGATCAGGGGGTCGCGCAAAGCCATGTCCACCCGGCGAGTCTAGTGCGGGGGTGGTCGGCGGCTCCGGGGGACACCGCCCCCGGAGCCGCTCTGTGCCCGCTTTGTGACACCGGACGTACGTACGACCCGCCGCTAGAACGCGGGGTGCTCGCGGGTGTCCAGGTCGGCGCGGCCGGCCATCGCGGACGAGGCCTCGGCGTGGAAGCGGCGCGGGATCCGGCCGGCCCGGTACGCCAGTCGGCCCGCCTCGGCGGCGTGCCGCATCGCGTCGGCCATCAGCACCGGTTCCTGGGCCCGGGTGACCGCGGAGGCCAGCATCACCGCGGCGCAGCCCAGCTCCATCGCCAGCGCGACGTCCGAGGCGGTGCCGGCGCCGGCGTCCAGGATCACCGGGACCCCGGCGCCCTCCACGATCAGCTGGAAGTTGTGCGGGTTGCGGATGCCCAGGCCGGAGCCGATCGGAGAGCCCAGCGGCATGACCGCCGCACAGCCGACGTCCTCCAGCTTGCGGGCCAGAACCGGGTCGTCGTTGGTGTACGGCAGCACCGTGAAGCCGTCGTCGACCAGGGTCTCGGCGGCGTCCAGCAGCTCGATCGGGTCCGGCAGCAGGGTCCGCTCGTCGGCGATCACCTCGAGCTTCACCCAGTCGGTGCCGAGCGCCTCGCGGGCCAGCCGGGCGGTCAGCACGGCCTCGCCGGCGGTGAAGCAGCCCGCCGTGTTGGGCAGCACGCGGATGCCGTTGCGGGTCAGGACGTCGAGCACCGATCCCTGGGTGGCGGCGTCGACCCGGCGCATCGCCACCGTGGTCAGCTGGGTGCCGGACACCTGGAGGGCCTGCTCCAGGACCTCCAGGCTGGGGGCGCCGCCGGTGCCCATGATCAGCCGGGAGGAGAAGGACTCCCCGGCGATGGTGAGAAGGTCGTCGGCCATCGGTCAGCCTCCCTGGACGGCGGTGAGGATTTCGATCCGGTCGCCCGCGGACAGTGCGGTGAGCGGCCACCGGGTGCGCGGCACCACGGTCTCGTTGAGGGCGGCGGCGACCCCGGAGTGGGCCTCGCTGAGGGTGGCGACCACCTCGGCCAGGGTGGTCGAGGCGGGCACCTCGCGCGGCTCGCCGTTGACGCTCAGCCGGACGTTCGGGGTGGTGTCGCTGGTGCGGGGGCTCATGCCGAGACCTTCGTGAATCGGTGGGGGGAGAACGGGCGGGCGAGCTCCGGCAGGTCGCCGGTGGCCAGGTACTCGGCGAGGAGGTCGCCGGTGACGGGCGTCAGCAGCACGCCGTTGCGGTAGTGGCCGGTCGCGGCGACCAGGCCGGGCAGGTCGGTCGGGCCGAGCAGCGGCGCGTTGTCCGGCGAGCCGGGCCGCAGCCCGGCGCCGGTCTCCACCAGCGGCAGCTCGGTGATGCCGGGCACCAGCTCGTGCGCGTCGCGCAGCAGCTCGTAGACGCCGCCGGCGGTGACCGTGGTGTCGTGGCCCTGCTCCTCGGTGGTCGCGCCGATCACCAGCTCGCCGTCGGCGCGCGGCACCAGGTAGATGTGGCCGCCGCGGACGACGGCGCGGACGTTGCGGGACAGGAACGGCCGGTAGGCCTCCGGCACCCGCAGCCGCAGAACCTGGCCCTTGACCGGGCGGATCGCGGGCAGCACCCCGGGGGGCAGGCCGGCCAGCAGGTGGCTGCGCGAGCCGGCCGCGAGCACGACCTGCCCGGCGGCGAGGGCCGTGCCGTCGGCGAGCCGGACGCCGGGCGCCCGGTCGCCCTCGACCAGCAGTTCGGCGGCCTCGGCGCGGCGCAGCACCACGCCGGCCCGTTCGCAGGCCCGGACCAGGGCGGCGGCCAGCCGGCGGCCGTCCACCTGGTGGTCGTCGGTGACGTGCAGTCCGCCGCGCACGCCGGGGGCGAGCATCGGCTCCAGCCGACGTGCCTCGCGGCCGGTGAGCCACTGCGAGTCCAGGCCGAGCCGCCGGTGGAAGGCGTGCAGTTCGCGCAGTTCCTCGCGGTCGTCGGAGTCCAGGGCGACGGCGAGGGTGCCGCACTGCCGGTAGCCGGTGTCCAGGCCGCCGCTCGCCCCGGTGAGCTCGGCGGCGAAGGCCGCCCAGCGCTCGTTGGAGGCCATGCCGAGGCGGAGCAGGGGCTCCTCGCCGTACTGGAGTTCGGTGACCGGGGCGAGCATGCCCGCCGCGACCTGGGCGGCGCCGCCGCCGGGGGCCGGGTCGAGCACGGTGACCCCGAGGCCCCGCCGGGCCGCCTGCCAGGCGACCACGAGCCCGATGATCCCGCCGCCGACCACCAGCACCTCGGCGCGGTCGCCCGATGCCAAGCGTGTCAAAGTCGCTGCTCTCCCTTCGCCGGTATGACCCGGATCAGGTTCGGACGGTCGCGGGCCGTGCCAGCCCGCCTCTCAGCCCGGTTCGCCGGGCTCCCGTGATGGTGCCCCCACCTTAACTCCGGGGGGTCGGAGGGCTGAAGGTGCCCGCGACGGGCCCGACGAGCGGGCAGACCTAGGTCCGAGGGCCTGCGACCGGGCTCAGTACAGTGACGGGCGTGGCTGAGCTGAGCGGAACGGGACAGACGGATCGGGTGGTCGTGGCCGGCGCGGGACTGGCCGGGGCGCAGTGCGCCGCGGTGCTGCGGCGGGACGGCTGGGAGGGGCGGATCACGCTGGTCGGCGAGGAGCCGCACGCGCCCTACGACCGGCCGCCGCTCTCCAAGGACGTCCTGCTCGGCAAGACCGACAGCACCGCCCTCGACCTCGACTTCGGGCAGCTCGACGTCGAACTGCTCACCGGCCGCCGCGCCACCGGGCTCACCCCCGGCGGCCCCGGCGCGGCCGGCACGCTGCACACCGACGCCGGGGACGTCCGGTACGACGCGCTGGTGATCGCCACCGGCTCCGAACCGCGGGTCCTGCCCGGAGCCGAGCGGGCCCACCTGCTGCACACCCTGGACGACGCGCTGGCGCTGCGCGCCCTGCTCCGCCCCGGTCTGCGCCTGGTGCTGGTCGGGGCGGGCTGGATCGGCGCCGAGGTGGCCACCGCCGCCCGGGCGGCCGGCTGCGAGGTGACCGTGGTCGAGGCCGGGCCGGCGCCCGTCCCCGGCGCGCTGCCCACCGAGGTCGGCCGGGCGATGGCCGCCTGGTACGCCGAGGCCGGGATCGGGCTGCGCTGCGGCACCGGGGTGGCCGCCGTCGAACCGGGCGCGGTGCTGCTCGCCGACGGCTCGCGGCTGCCCGCGGACGAGGTCGTGGTCGGCATCGGCGCCCGCCCGGCCACCGGCTGGCTGGCCGGCACCGGCGTCGAGCTGGACGCGGCCGGCGCCGTCCTGGTGGACGAGCGGCTGCGCACCACCGTGCCGGGCGTCCTCGCGGCCGGCGACTGCGTCGGCTACCCCTCGGCGCGCTCCGGCACCCGGCTGACCGTCCAGCACTGGGACCACGCGCTGCAGTCCGGCGAGGCCGCCGCCGCCACCCTGCTCGGAGCGGACGCGCCGCCGTACGACCCGGTGCAGTACTTCTGGTCGGAGCAGTTCGGGCGGATGGTGCAGTACGCCGGACGGCACGGCGCGGACGACGAACTGCTGTGGCGCGGCTCCCCGGACGGCGCCGACTGGTCGGTGCTGTGGCTGCGCGACGGCGTCCTGCGGGCGCTGCTCGCGGTGGACCGGCCGCGCGACCTGACCCAGGGCCGGCGGCTGGTCGAGCGCGGCGCCGTGCTGGACCCGGTCCGGGCGGCCGACCCGGCCGTTCCGCTGAAGTCGGCGCTCGCCGGGTAGCCGCCGGGAGGCCGATTGGTGCGCGGGGGGCCGCGGAGGTGGCAGTCTGGTGGGGTGAGTGAGATCGAAGCCAAGATTGAATCCCTGGTCCCCGCGTGGCTCTACCTGCCCGACATCTCCGAGCGGTGGGGTGTGGTGATCACCGAGGTCCGCAACATGGTCAAGAAGGGTGAGCTGATCGCCGTCCGTCGCGGCCCCAACAAGTCGCTGCAGGTCCCGGCGGCGTTCATCGACGAGACCGGCCTGGTGAAGCACCTGCTCGGCACGCTGACGGTGCTGCGCGACAGCGGCTTCAGCGACGACGAGATCCTGGTGTGGATGTTCACCGAGGACCCGTCACTGCCCGGCACCCCGATGCAGGCGCTCTGCGAGAACCGGGCCACCGAGGTGAAGCGGCGGGCCCAGGCGATGGCGTGGTGACGGACCGGCGCGGACGGCTCGCCGACGCCCGGCTGTACCTCTGCACCGACGCCCGGCGCGAGCAGGGCGACCTGGCCGGGTTCCTGGACGCCGCGCTGTCCGGCGGCGTGGACATCGTCCAGCTCCGGGACAAGGGCCTGGAGGCCAAGCAGGAGCTGGCCGCGCTGGAGGTCTTCGCCGACGCCTGCCGCCGGCACGGCAAGCTGCTCGCGGTCAACGACCGGGCCGATGTCGCCCACGCGGCCGGCCCCGACGTGCTGCACCTCGGGCAGGACGACCTGCCGGTGCCGGCCGCCCGCGCGATCCTCGGCGAGGACGTGCTGATAGGGCGCTCCTGCCACGCCGAGTCGGAGGTGGACGCGGCGGCTGTCGAGCCCGGCGTCGACTACTTCTGCACCGGTCCGGTCTGGCCGACCCCGACCAAGCCGGGCCGCTTCGCGCCGGGCCTCGGCCTGGTCGAGTACGCGGCGAAGCTGTCCACCGGGCGGCCGTGGTTCGCCATCGGCGGCATCGACCTCGGCAACCTGGACGAGGTGCTGGACGCCGGGGCACGCCGGGTGGTGGTCGTCCGGGCCATCACCGCGGCCGAGGACCCGGGTGCGGCGGCCGCCGAGTTCGCCCGGCGGCTGCGCGCCGTCTGACCCCGGGGCTCCCGGCGGATTCCAGGGGCCGGCGGGGCCTTCCGCGGTCCTCGCGGTCCTCGGGGCCTTTCGGGGCCGTCGTCGTCCGGCTCAGTACTTGCGGACGGTGGCGGCCTCGGCCAGCGCCAGCAGGGCCGCCCTGGCCTGCCCGTCCGCCAGCGGGGCCGCGTCCAGCGCCTTCAGCGACTGGTGCAGCAGCTCGTCGATCCGCCGCTCCACCCGCTCCGGCGCCCCGCTGCGGGCCACCAGCTCGCGCAGCCCGGCGACCTCGGCGGGCGTCAGGTCGGGTGCGCCCAGCCGCTCGTCCAGCCGGCGCGCCTCGTCGGCCGGCAGCCCCCGCATGGCGTGCGCGACCAGCAGCGTCCGCTTGCCCTCGCGCAGGTCGTCGCCGGCCGGCTTGCCGGTGACCGCCGGGTCGCCGAACACGCCGAGCAGGTCGTCCCGCAGCTGGAACGCCTCGCCCAGCGGCAGGCCGAACGCCCCGTAGGCCTCCACCAGCCGGGGCTCGGCGCCCGCGAGCAGCGCGCCGACCTGGAGCGGCCGCTCGATCGTGTACTTGGCCGACTTGTAGTGCAGGACGGTCTGCGCCCGCTCCAGCGCGCCGCCGTCGGCGGAGTCCCCGGCGACCGGCTCCAGCACGTCCAGGTACTGGCCGACCATGACCTCGGTGCGCATCAGGTCGAACATCGGCTTGGCGGCCAGCACCGCCTCCGGGTCCAGGCCGGAGTTCAGGAACAGCTCGTCGCACCAGATCAGCAGCAGGTCGCCGAGCAGCACCGCGGCCGAGGCGCCGTACTGCTCGCGGTCGCCGCGCCACCCCCGGGCGCGGTGCAGCGCCTCGAACCGGCGGTGCACGGAGGGCAGACCGCGCCGGGTGTCGCTGCGGTCCATCAGGTCGTCGTGGACCAGCGCGCTGGCCTGAAGCAGCTCCAGCGCCGCCGCCGCCCGGGTGATCCCCTCGCCCCTGGCCGGGCCGCCGGCACCGCGCCAGCCCCAGTAGCAGAAGGCCGGGCGGAGCCGCTTGCCGCCGTCCAGCAGGAAGTCGCGCAGCGCGTCGGTGACCGGGTCCAGCTGCGGGGAGACCTTGCTGAGCAGGGCCGACTGGCCGTCCATGAAGCCGACGAGGGCGGCGTTGACGCGCTCGCGCACGTCCTCCATGTCAATGGGGTTGGCCGGCCGCGGGCTGGACGAGGTCACGATGGGGCTCCGGAGGTAGCTGGGGTGCAGCAAGGGTATCCGGGGCGGAGGAGAACAGCCGTACGGGCGAGATTCGGCCGGACGGGTGAAGCGCTGTTCACCCGGGCTTCGCACCCGCCCCCGGCGCAGTCCGTCCGGGGTTCGCCCCTAGTCCATCCGATGTCTCAAAACATGGGACGGAGTTGTCCGCGCCCTTCCGCCGACGGCTAACCTGCCACCATGGCACTCGGTATCGCTTCGACCAGACCGGACCGCGCACAGACCGTCCGCGACCTGCTGGCGGCCGGAAAGCGGTCCTTCTCCTTCGAGTTCATGCCGCCACGCACCGAGGTCGGCGAGCAGAAGCTCTGGGACGCCATCCGGCGGCTCGAACCGCTCGACCCCAACTTCGTCTGCATGACCTACGGCGCCGGCGGCTCCTCGCGGGAGCGCACGGTGAACATGGTCGGCCGGATCGCCACCGAGACCACGCTCACCCCGGTCGCCCACCTGACCGCCGTCGACCACTCGGTCGCGGAACTGCGCAACATCATCGGCCAGTACGCCGACCAGGGCGTCCGGAACGTCCTCGCGGTGCGCGGCGACCCGCCCGGCGACCCGATGGGCGAGTGGGTCAGCCACCCGGAGGGCGTCACCTACGCGTACGAGCTGGTCGAGCTGATCAAGGGCATCGGCGACTTCTGCGTCGGGGTGGCGGCCTCGCCCAACATGCACCCGAGGTCGACCGACTGGGACGAGGACATCCGGCACTTCGTGGCGAAGATCCGCTCCGGCGCCGACTACGCCATCACCCAGATGTTCTTCGAGGTCGACGACTACCTGCGGCTGCGCGACCGGGTGACGGCCGCCGGCTGCGAGACGCCGATCATCCCGGAGATCATGCCGGTCACCAACGCCCGGCAGCTGGAGCGGTTCCCCCAGCTGAGCGGCGCGCCCTTCCCGGCCGAGCTGGAGGCCGGGCTGCGCGCGGTCATCGACGACCCGGTGGCGCTGCGCGAGATCGGGATGGAGCACGCCACCGCGATGTCCGAGCGGCTGCTCGCCGAGGGTGCCCCCGGCCTGCACTTCATCACCCTGAACCACTCGACCGCGACCCTGGAGATCTACCAGAACCTCGGTCTGCACCAGCGCTGAGCTGCGCGCTTCCCACCCTTCGGGGCGCCCTTCCCGGTAGGCCCGACGGGTGGGAACGCGATGCGGTACCCGGGCCGTTGAACGGGTACAGTCGCGGCACACGCGCGGCGGGCGCGGGCACGCGACTGGAGGTAGCGGGCGGGATGGGGATCGGATACCTGCTGCTGTACGCCGCGTTGGCGGTGGTGGCGCTCTGGCTGGTCGCCGAGCTGCTGCTCCAGAACCGGGCCCCGCTGCACTGGCGCGGCCTGGCCCTGGTCGGCTTCCTCGCGGTGGCCGGCGGCATGGCGATGGGCTCGGTCCCGGTGATCGGCGGGGGCGCCGCGATGTTCGCGGTGGGCCAGACTTTTGTGACGCTCTCGGTGAAGCGCGGGTACGGGGCCGGCTGGTCGCTGCGCCGCGCGGACGGGAGCCTGCCCGGGCCGCTCGCCAAGGTGCCGCTGCTCGGCGCGCTCACCGGCGGCGGTGCGGTCGCCGCCGCTGCCGTGGTCGCGGCGGAGCGGGTCGGCGAGGTCGGCGCCGTGGAGGAGGCCCGACCGGCCGCGGACAGCGCGCCCCGGCTGCCGGAGGAGGCGCCCGTCGAGCAGACCGCCGCCTTCGAGATGCAGGAGCTGGCCGCCGACGGGGTCTACGCCGCCGCCTACTACGAGCAGCAGCAGACCGAGGTGCTCCACGCGGTCGAGAACGCCCAGGCGGCGCCCCAGCAGGACGCCTACGCGGAGGCCTACCAGGGCGGCTACGACCCGGCGCAGCAGCAGCTCCAGCAGCAGGCCGGCCAGTACGGCTACGAGCAGCAACAGCAGCAGTGGCAGGCCCAGCAGCAGCCGGTGTTCGGCTACGACCAGGGCTACGGCGGCTACCAGCAGCAGGACCCGTACGGCGGCTACCAGCAGCAGCCGGACCCCTATGCGGCCTACCAGCAGCAGCCCCAGCAGCACGAGCAGCAGCAGCACGACCCGCAGCACACCGGCCAGTACGGCTACGAGCAGCAACAGCAGCAGTGGCAGGCCCAGCAGCAGCCCGACCAGCAGCACCCCACCGGCATCCCCCAGCAGCCGCAGTACGACCAGTACGGCTACCAGCAGCAGCCCACCTGGCAGCAGCACCAGGGCTGAGCCCCGCCGGAGCTCGGGCGGGGCGTCGGGGTGGGACTCAGGCCGGGCCGATGAGGTTTGCCACGATGCAGGCGGACATGCCGACCCGGGCCAGCCCGCCGCCGGGATGGGCGGCGCCGCCGGTCAGGTAGAGGCCGGGGTGGTCCTCGTTCGGGGCCTGGAGGAGATCGCCGTCGAGGCCCGCCAGGGCCGGCGGCGGGACGGAGCCGAAGAAGGAGCCGGTCTCGCGCTCGGTGTGCTCGGGCGTGCGGACCACCCGCCAGAGCATCCGCTCGCGCAGGCCCAGACCGGCCGCGTCGACCTGGTCGAGCATCCGGTCGGCGAAGGCCTCCGGGACACCGGGAACGCCCCAGTCCAGGTCGAGCGACGGGGTGGTCGCGGTCAGCACCACGGCCTCGTGCCCCGCCGGGTGCAGCGAGGGGTCGTCCGGCCGCAGCACCTGGACGGTCGGCCGGTCGTCCAGCGGTGCCCCCGGGTCGAACACCCCCGCCAGCTCGGCGGCCGGGTCGGCGGCGTGCACGACCGTGCGGTGCGGGGTGCCCTCCGGGCGTTCGCCGCGCAGCGCCAGCAGCACCGCGACCCGCCCGGGGACGCCGTGCAGCCGGGAGGCCGAGGCGGGCCACTCGTCCGAGCTCTCGGCCGGGCCCATCCACTGGGTGTGCAGCACCCGCGCGTCGATCGAGGAGACCACCAGGTCGGCGTCGATCCGGTCGCCCTTGGTCTGCACACCGGTCACCCGGCCGTCCTCGACGACCACCCGGGCGACCGGCGTCCCGAACCGGAACTCCACCTTGCGCTGCTCGCAGCGGCGGAAGAAGGCGTCGGCCAGGGCGCGCAGGCCGCCCTCGACGTACCAGACGCCGAAGGACTGCTCCATGTACGGCAGCACGGTGGCCCCGGCGGGGGCGGTGCGCGGATCGAGGCCGAACCGCAGCGCGTGCTCGTGCAGCAGGGCGGTCAGCCCGGGGTGTCCGCCGAGCTCCTCCGCGGCGACGTCGGCGAGTGTCCACCGGCGGGGCCCGCGTCGCCGGCCGAACAGGCCGCGTCGGGCCGGGGCCGCGCCCGGCACCGGGTACGGGTCGGTGTGCAGCGCCGTGGGGTCGGCCGGCAGCGGCTCCTCCAGCAGCGGGCGGCGGGTGGCCTCCCAGACCGTGCGGCCGTGGTTGAGCACGGTGGCCCACCGCTCCCCGGAGCCGGGGCCGAAGGCCCCGTCCAGGGCCTGGACCACGCCGCCCCGGGAGGCGTTGGGGAGGGACACCGCCGTGCCGTCGGGGAAGAGGTGCCGGCTCTCCGGGTCGACCGGGCGCAGCCGCACCAGCTCCTCCAGCGGCTCGCGGCCGGTCTTCAGCGCGAGGTCGCGGTAGACGGCGGGGAGGGTGAGCAGGCCGGGTCCGGTGTCGAAGGCGAAGCCGTCCCGCTCGTAGCGGCCGACCATGCCGCCGTAGGTGTCGCGTGCCTCGCAGACCGTCACCTTGTGCCCGAGGGTCGCCAGCCGCGAGGCCGCCGCGAGTCCGCTCATTCCTGCGCCGATGATGACGATCCGTGCCATGGCTCGATCCTAGGTGCGGCGGACGGCCTCCTCCGCCACCGGGCGTCCGGCGGCTGCGCGGGCGGCCCGGCGTTCGCGGCGGCGGGCGCGGAAGGCGCGGATCCGGTTGATCGCGAACCACACCAGCAGGATGCCGACCAGCAGCAGGACGGCGGAGATCGAGGCGGCCAGCCAGGGGTGGAAGATCGCCAGGGTGACCAGTCCGGCCACCGAGATGTCCTCGGCCAGCGAGACCACGATGTTGCTGGCGGGCTCGGGCGAGGTGTTCACCGCCATCCGTAGCGAGGCCTTCACCAGATGGCTGACCAGCGCCGTCGTGCCGCCCATCGCGCCGGCCGCGACCTCGCCCAGCGAGCCCGGGTCGGTGGCGGCGGCGGCGATCAGGGCGCCGACGGTGGCGCCGGCGATCGGGCGGACCACGGTGTGGACGGCGTCCCAGACGGTGTCCACGTACGGGATCTTGTCGGCCACCGCCTCCAGCAGGAAGAGGACGGCGGCCGCGATCAGCACATCGGTGCGCTCCAGGGCCGGCGGCACCGAGTCGGCCCCGCCGAACCGGCCCAGCAGGCCGAGCAGCAGGACCACCGCGTACGCGTTGATCCCGCTCGCCAGTCCGCTGGTGAAGATCAGCGGGACGATCGTCATCGGTTCCCCGTCCGTTTCCTGCTCGCGATCCGGTCCGGTGTTCGGTCCGGCCTCGCCGTACCGTACCGGGACGCCGCCGCCGGGGCCCGCGGTTCCCGCCCCCGACCGTCTGAGTACGGATACTCAGACGGTCGATTGAGTACCTGCACGGATGCCCCGCGACCTGCGAAGACGTCACAGTGGTGGCACCGGGACGGCGGCGCGTCGGGCGCCTGCGGCCCGAGGGGCGGACGATCGGCGTCCGGCGGTCACGGGGGACCGGCGGAAGCGCGTCGAGGGGGTGTCCGCCCCGGAGCCGGTCGGAGACCGCGCACCGCCGGCACGGGGCGGCGGAGCGGGTCAGGGGGGACCGGCACCTCCGGGGGACCGGGAGTTCCGAAGCGCCGTCCGTGGGGGACGGCGCTTCGGTGACCGGCGGGGGCGGCCGGGGGCCGGACGGGCCGTCGCGGGGCCGAATCGCCACCGGGCCGAATTGTCAGTGGTGCCGTTCACGATGGAGGAGCACGGACCACCCGGTCCGCGCGCTGCCTCGGAACGGGGGAGACCATGACCATCAGTCACCCTGAGCACGTCACCGCCCGCCTCCACTCCGCCGCCTACCGACCGGGGGCCGCGCCGCGTCCCTCCGCCCACCGCCCGTCCGCCGCCACCGGGGCCGACCCGGTGCTGCGCCGCCTCGCCGCCCCGCCCGCCGCACTCGACCTGCTGGCCGAGGCCCACCGCACCCTCGACCGCGCCCGCTCCCTGGCGGACCCGCTGGAGCGGTACGCCGCCGCGCACCTCGCGGCGCTGCGCACGGTGGCGGCGGTGCTCGCCGTGCGCGGCCGCCCGGAGAAGAGCGAACGCCGCCGCCGGGCGATCCGCAGCGCCTGGGAGGTCCTGCCCGAGGTGGCGCCCGAGCTCGCCGAGTGGGCGCCGTACTTCGCCGCGGGCGCGCGCCGCAGGGCGGCCGCCGAGGCGGGCATCAGGGGCGCGGCCTCGGCCCGTGACGCCGACGACCTGATCCGCAACTCCGCCCTGTTCCTCCGGCTGGTCGAGCGCCTGCTCGGCCTGCGGGCCCGCTCCGCCCGCCCCGCGGCTGCCGCTGGACGGCACGGGCGGGCAGAGCGGCGAGAGCGGCGAGGGCGGAGCGGACGCCGGCACCCGGGAGGCCGGTTGACCGGGGCGGGGCCGATCGGGGCGGGGCGCGGGGTCAGGGGAGGGGGAGCGGTCGGTCTAAGGTTGGAGACAACCTGATCGACCCTGCACGTGCCAAGGAGCCTCGCCTTGTACCCGACGCGTCCCCGCAGCGCCCTGCGTACCGCCGTGGTGTGGGAGGTGGTGCGGGCCGCCCTGGAGAAGCGGGTGGCCGAGCTGGACCAGCCGGTGCTCGACGTGGTCGACACCGGTGGCGGCACCGGCAACTTCGCCGTGCCGGTGGCCCGGCTGGGCCACCGCGTCACCGTGGTCGACCCGAGCCCGGACGCGCTGTTCGCCCTGGAGCGCCGGGCCGCCGAGGCCGGCGTGACCGATCTGGTCCGCGCCGTCCAGGGCGACACCCAGACGCTCCCCGAGCTGGTCCCGCCCGGCACCGTCGACGCGGTGCTCTGCCACGGCGTGCTGGAGGTCGTGGACGACCCGGCGGAGGCGCTCGGCAGCCTGGCCGGCACCCTGCGCCGGGGCGGATTCGTCAGCCTGCTGGCCGCCAACCGCAACGGCGCGGTGCTCGCCCGGGCGCTCGGCGGCCACTTCGCCGAGGCCCGCGCGGTGCTGGGCGCCGCCGACGGCCGCTGGGGCGAGCAGGACCCGATGCCGCGCCGCTTCACCGGCGAGGAGCTGGACCGGCTGGCGGTCGGGGCCGGCCTGCGGGTCGAGTCGGTGCACGGCGTCCGGGTCTTCGCCGACCTCGTCCCGGGCGTCCTGGTGGACACCGAGCCCGGCGCGATGGAGGCGCTGCTCAAGCTGGAGGAGGCCGCCGCCGGGCAGCCGGCCTTCCATGCCGTGGCGACCCAGCTCCACCTGCTGGCCACCCTGGCCTGACCGGGCGGACCGCCGCCGTTCGCCGACGGACCTCCCACCGTTCGCCGACGGACCGACGGCGCGTCTCCCGCTCGTTTCCCCGCCTTCTCCTCGGGATCTCCCCAGGTCCGGACCGATTCCATCGGATCGGGCACTAGTCCGGCCCCCGCCGCGTTGAGTGTGGTGCGGCGAGGAGCCGCCGAAGCGGCCGGGCCCACGCGTGGTCGACCACTCCGTCACGAGCCCGTGGACCGTATGATCTGGGTAAAGCCGGAAAGCATGACCGCCGGATGCTCGGGGCATATGGACGACACGGGCCCGGGCCCCCGCACAGGCGTCCGACCGCGTGTTCTGAAGGCTGATTGGACTTGCCACCCCGACCGGGGCGGCGGACCGGTCGCACCCGCGACCGACGAGTAGGAGGACTCCGTGCCGCTCTCGGAGCACGAGCAGCGACTGCTCGACCAGATGGAGCGAGCGCTGTACGCCGAAGATCCCAAATTCGCTACGGCGCTAGAGGGAACCGGTCTGCGCACCTACACCCGTCGACGGGTCTATCTCGCCGTCGGCGGCTTCGTGGTCGGTATCGGCCTGCTGATGGGCGGCATGGTCGTACCCAACCAGATCTGGGTCAGTGTGGTCGGCTTCCTGGTGATGCTCGGGTGCGCCGTCTTCGCCGTGACGGGCTGGCGCCGCGGTCCCGCCGGGCAGGCGCAGCACCCCGGTCCGGCCGCCGTGCCGCGCCGCAAGGCCGGGATGATGGACCGGGTCGAGCAGCGCTGGCAGCGTCGGCGCGACGAGCAGACCGGTGGCGGATTCTGAGACCTGAGGTCCGTACCGCCGCCGGTACGGACGCACCGAGGGCGGGCAGTCGACCGACTGCCCGCCCTCGGTGCGTCCGGCCCCGGTTCAGGACCCGGTGCCGCCGGTACCGTCCCGGCCGCCCCGGCGGGGTCGGCGGGTGGTCAGCCGGCGGACCGGCCCGGTGACCGCGCCGACCGCCCGGGCGAACCGGCCGCCGACCGCGAGCCGGGCCGTCAGCAGGGCTTCCGAGATCCGCCACCGCAGCTGTGCGGAGGAGGCCGGCAGCAGCAGCGCCCTGATCCGGCCGCGCCGTCCGGCGTGCGCCCGCAGGCCGTCCCTGGCGGTCCTGACATCGGCCGCGAGCGGTTCCGCGACCTCCGCGGAACGGGCGTAGAGCACCCGTTCGGTGGCCAGCGCCACCCGGCCGGCGGCCGCCGTCGCGCCTTCGTCCAGCTCGGCGGCCTCGGCGATCCGGCGGGCGGCGGCGCGCGGGGTGCGCGAGTCGTCCGGCGGGATGCCGAGGTCCCAGGCGGAGTCGATCAGTTCGTCCCAGGCGGCCAGCACCTGCGCGTCGGTGAGCGGGACCGGTCCCGGCCCGCCGGGGCGTCGCCGCCCGCCCCCGCCCAGCCGGCGCCGGCGCAGCCGGGCCCGCCAGAGCATCGGGGTGAGCAGCAGGAGCAGCACCAGCGCAGCCGCGGCCAGGCCGGTCAGGACCTTCCCGGAGAGCAGCCAGGACTCCTCGCCGGCGCCCCCGGCGCTCTCGCGCCGCTCGCCGCAGTCGCCGGTCCGGCGCAGCTTCGCGTCGCAGTCCGGGTTGGCGGACGGCAGCTGGACCGGCGCGCTGGCCTGCGGCTCGACGGTCGGCCGGGTGGTCGGCTGGGTGGCCGGGGAGGAGACCGGGTCCGAGTAGTCGGGCTGGACGCCGCGGGTCGGGGTGGGCTCGAAGCGCAGCCAGCCGTAGCCCTCGAAGTAGAGCTCGGGCCAGGCGTGGTACATCGCGTCGGTCACCGCGTAGACGTTGTTGCCCTTGGTGTTGCCGGGGGTGAAGCCGAGCGCGACCCGGGCCGGGACGCCCAGGATGCGGGCCATCACGGCCATGGTGGACGCGAAGTGGACGCAGAAGCCGCGGCGGCGCTCCAGGAAGTCCTTCATCGCGTCGCTGCCGCTGTCGGTCCTGGTGGTGGCGTCGTAGGTGAATTCGGGGCCGGTGAACCAGTCGCGCAGGGCGACCGCCTTGTCGTACCCGGTCTTCGCCTTCCCGGTGACCCGCAGGGCGGTGTCCCGGACCACCGGCGGCAGGTCGCGCGGCACCACGAGGTACTGGTCGCGGATCCGCTCGGGCGGGGTCGGCACGGTGCGCAGGACGGTCGCGGTCGGCCGGACGTCCAGTGCGGTGACCGTGTAGTTGAGGCCCTTGATCGCCTTCTCCCGGGCGGGCAGGAGGCTGGAGGTGACCGGGTCGAGCTGCCAGGCGGCGTTGTCGCGGAGGGTGACGCCGACCGGCGGGTAGGGCATCGGCAGCCAGGCGTCGTCCAGCTGGGGGCCGATCCGGACCTCGGCCCTCAGCTGCTCGGCCAGGTCGATGCTGCCCAGGCCCTCGGGGGCGGGGAAGGTGCCGGTGAACGGCACCGTGGCGGCCGAGCCGCGCTTCCAGCTGCTGCCGTCGAAGACGTCCAGCGAACCGGTGCGCAGATAGGTGGAGTCGGCGGCCGGGCTGTCGGACTTGTAGCTGAACAGTTCGACGTTGCGCGGCCTGGGGATCGCGCCGGTCAGGGTGATCAGCGGGTCCAGGCTGCTGACCGCGCCGCCGGTGCTGGCACCGGTGCCGGTGCCGCTGTGCACCAGGCCGGAGTCCCAGCGCGGCAGGAAGACCGGCAGCAGCAGGGCGAACGCCAGCGCCAGGACGCCGACCTGTTGCCCGCTCCGGCCGAGCGTGCCGGTGCCGCTCCCTTCACCGTCCCGCTCGGAGCCGCGGAAGATCCGGCCCCAGCGGGAGACCCGGTCCTGGCCCTCGGCGAAGAGCAGCACCAGGTAGCCGGCGGCGGCGGTGGCGAACCAGAGCCAGTTGCCGTCGTCCCCGGCCAGGCCGTTGCCGATCGAGTAGAGCGCGAGCAGCGGCAGCCCGGCCAGGGCCGAGCGCCGGTAGGTGACCGCGAGGGTGTCCACCACGACGGCGATCAGACCGACCGAGCCGACCAGGATGAGCCGCAGCCCGGGGCTGGGCGGGGCGGGGATGGCGTAGTCACGGACGTCGTGGAGCCCCCGGGAGAGGGTCCGGCCGAGCAGCCGGACCGACTCGGGGCCGGGCACCAGGCCGCCGAAGACCGCGACCGAGGAGGCGAAGCCGATCAGCAGCAGGAGGAACAGCACCAGCAACTGGCCGGCCGGGACGGTCCACCGGTAGAACGGCGTGCGCCGCAGTCCGGCGCCGACCGCCGCGACGACCGCGACCACCAGGAAGGCGTGGGTGATCCAGCCCTTGGTGGTCAGCAGCGGGGTGAGGCACAGCGCGGCCAGGGCGGTGGCCAGCGCCGAGTACACGGTCAGTTTGGCCCGGGTGGTCACGCGCCGGCCTCTTCTCGGTAGGGGGCGGACGACTCGGGCCGGTCGGCGGCGCGCCAGAGGTCGGGCAGGGAGTCGCCGGCGCGGACGGTCAGCACCGTCCAGCCGGCCTCGCGCAGCCGGCGGGCCCGGTCGCGGAACTCCTCGCCGCCGGTGTCGGGGGAGAGCATGCGCAGGCCGGCCCAGGTGCCGGTGTCGAGCAGGAGGACGACGGCGCCGCCGGTGCGGCCGCGCAGCCGGGCGAGCCGGGCGGTCTGCTCCTCGTCGAGCTCGCCGAGGACGGCCACCAGCAGGCCCTCGCCGCCGGCCCGCAGCGGCTCCTCGGCGCGGGAGAGCCCGGCGCCGTCGGAGAGGTCGACCACGGCGAGCGCGTCCAGGATCACCCCGGAGGTGTCGGCGGCGGTGTGGCCGCTGTCCGCCTGGATGCCGGGGACGGCGTGGCCGGTGTCGGTGAGCAGGCGGGTCTGGTAGCCGCGCTCCAGCAGGTGGACGGAGACCGAGGCGGCGCAGGCGACGGCCCATTCGAAGGAGGAGGCCGGGCCGCTGCCGCGGTGGCCGGTCTCGCGGGTGTCCAGCAGCACGGTGGCGCGGGCCCTGCGGGGCTGCTCCTCGCGCCGGACCATCAGTTCGCCGTAGCGGGCGGTGGACTTCCAGTGCACCCGGCGCAGGTCGTCGCCGGCCCGGTACTCGCGCAGGATGACGTCGTCGTCGCCGGCCAGCGCGAGCGAGCGGGTGTGGCTCTCGCCCTGCCCGGCCCACTCGCCGGTGAGCCGCACGAACGGCAGCGGCAGCACCTGCGGGACGACGGTGAGCACGTCGGAGGCGGCGAAGGAACGGTTCAGCTCGCACATCCCGAACGGGTCGGAGAGCCGCAGCTGGAGCGGGCCGAGCGGGTAGCGGCCGCGCAGGTCGGAGCGGACCCGGTAGGAGACCTCGCGGTGGCCGCGCGGTTCGACCCGGTCCAGCACGAACCGGGGCCGGGGCCCGAGCACGTACGGGACCTTGTCCTCCAGCAGCAGCAGGCCGGTGGGCACCCGGGAGACGTTGTCCACCCGCAGGTGCACCCGGGCCTCCTGGCCGGCCACCGACCGGTGCGGGCTGAGCCGGCGTCCGCTGGCGACCCGGTAGCGGGTGTTGGCCAGCAGCAGCGCGGCGGCCAGCGGCAGCGCGGCGAGCAGTACCCCGACGCGCAGCAGCGCGTCCTGGCCGAGCAGGTAGGAGCAGACCACCGCGGTCAGTCCGGCGGCGAGGAAGGAGCGCCCCCGGGTGGTGAGGCCGCGCAGGCCGGCGCGCAGGCCCGACGGTTCGTCGGACGGTCCCACCTCAGCCCCTCCGGACGGCCGGGCCGCCCTGCGGGCGCGGCAGCGGCAGACGGGCGACCAGGTCGGTGACGATCTGCTCGGAGGTGCGGCGGCTTAGCTGCGTCTCGGCGGTCGGCATCAGACGGTGGGCGAGCACCGGCACCGCGAGGCGCTGGATGTCGTCCGGGGTGACGTAGTCGCGGCCGTCCAGGGCGGCGGCGGCGCGGGCCGCCCGGACCAGGTGCAGGGTGGCCCGGGGGGAGGCGCCGAGGCGCAGCTCGTGGCTGTTGCGGGTGGCGCCGACCAGGTCGACGGCGTAGCGGCGGACCGGGTCGGCGACGTGCACGGTGCGGACGAGGTCGATCAGCTTGAGGATGTCGGCGGCGTGGGCGACCGGCTGGAGGTCGTCCAGCGGGCTGGCGCCGGCGTGCACGTCGAGCATAGCGAACTCGGCCTCGGCACTGGGGTAGCCCATCGAGATCCGGGCCATGAAGCGGTCCCGCTGGGCCTCCGGGAGGGGGTAGGTGCCCTCCATCTCCACCGGGTTCTGGGTGGCGACCACCATGAACGGCGAGGGCAGCTCGTAGCTGGTGCCGTCGATGGTGACCTGGCGCTCCTCCATCGACTCCAGCAGCGCGGACTGGGTCTTCGGCGAGGCGCGGTTGATCTCGTCGCCGACCACGATCTGGGCGAAGATCGCGCCGGGGCGGAACTCGAAGTCGCGCTGCTGCTGGTCGAAGATGTTGGTGCCGGTGACGTCCGAGGGCAGCAGGTCCGGGGTGAACTGGATCCGCCGCACGGTGCAGTCGACCGAGCGGGCGAGTGCCTTGGCCAGCATGGTCTTGCCGACGCCGGGCACGTCCTCCAGCAGCAGGTGGCCCTCGGCGAGCAGGACGGTCAGGGCGATCCGGACGGCCTCCGGCTTGCCCTCGATCACGCTCTCGATGTTGCCCCGGATCCGGTCGACGACGGCGGCGAGTTCCGGCAGACCGATCGGGCGGTGGTCCGCCGCCTTCCGGTCGCCTCCCGCACGACCGTCGATACCGGCCTGATCGCTGTAGCTCGTCACCCGTACGCTCCCTGGCACACCAACGACCGGCTCCGTCCGAGCCCGGCCCCCACCCCATGCTGGACGCGGCCTCTCCGGTCGCGGTTCCGTGTGGGGGAGCCGGTGCCGGGTTACGGCCTGCGGCAGGCCGCCCCAGGTGGTTCGGGGTCAGACCGGCAGGCGCATTCTCCCCTGCGCGGCGGAGGAAGTCACCCTGTTCCCGTCCGCCCGCCTCCGGGTGGGGCCGCCCGCCCGTTCCCTCGGCGCCGGGCCGGGGGCGTCCGGCGGCCCGGACGCCGTTGGCCGGGCCGGTCGGGCGGGCAGGGGATCAGTCGATCTCGCGCAGCAGACCGGTGTGGACGTCGAACACGAAGCCGCGCACGTCGTCGGTGTGCAGCAGGAACGGGGAGGTGCGGACCCGCTGCATGGACTGCCGGACGTCGCCGTCGAGGTCCACGAAGGCCTCGACCGCCCACTGCGGGCGCTGGCCGACCTCCAGCTCCAGCTCGCGCCGGAAGTCCTCGGTGAGGCCGAGCAGGCCGCAGCCGGTGTGGTGGATCAGCGCGACCGAGCGGGTGCCGAGGGCGCGCTGGCTGATGGTCAGGGAGCGGATGGTGTCGTCCGTGACCACGCCGCCCGCGTTGCGGATGACGTGGGCGTCGCCGAGTTCGAGGCCGAGGGCGGCGAACAGGTCGAGGCGGGCGTCCATGCAGGCCACCACGGCGATCTTCTGCACGGGGCGGGCGTCCATGCCGCCGTCCCGGAAGGTCACCGCGTAGTCGCGGTTGGAGGCGACGAAGCGGTCGATGATGGTCGGGGTGGCGGAATCGGCAGCGGCGGTCGGCGTGGGCCGGTCGGGGGTCACTGTCATGGTGAAGACGTTAGTGCGATTTACCCGGTCGTGGTGGGGCTGATTGCTACAGAGCGGGCGCTTGTGACCGAGGGCATATCCACAACGCCGTCCGCCGGGGCGCCCGCCGTCCGGCCGGTCGCGGTCCGGCGGCTGGCATGTGCCACGAGCACCCTCGCGACCTGCGGTGATCCGTTCCGCCGCCCGGGTGGTGCGCCGGAGCGGACCATTGACTGGAGGGGCGCGCGCGATAGAGTTGCGGCGCAGTGGAGCACACCCGCCGAGGCCCGTCAACCGGGCCTTTCCGGCCGTGCGCGACCGACGCGGCCCGCGGCCTCCACCCGCTCCCCGTACCAACCTGGCGCACCTTCCCCGGCGCCGGGCGGGCACGGCCTTCCCCAGGAGCGGGCGGGGACCACGGGCCGCGCGGCCCGGCCCGTGCGACGGCTCCGCCCCGCGGTGGGACAGAATGGGCGGGGCTCCCCGGATATCGGGCGGCTTTCGCACCGAGGAAGGGCGCCACAGCGCATGACCACCAACGATCCGGGTCCCAAGCACGTCCCGGTGATGCTGCAGCGGTGCATGGACGCGCTGGCCCCGGCGATCTCCCGGCCCGGCGCGGTGGTGGTGGACGCCACGCTCGGCCTCGGCGGACACAGCGAGGCGCTGCTCACCCAGTTCCCGGACGTCCGGCTGGTCGCGGTGGACCGCGACCCGGCCGCGCTCAAGCTCTCCGGTGAGCGGCTGGCCCGCTTCGGCGACCGGGCCACCCTGGTGCACGCGGTCTACGACGAGATCCCCGAGGTGCTGGACCGCCTGGACATCCCGAGGGTCGACGGCATCCTGTTCGACCTCGGTGTCTCCTCGATGCAGCTGGACGAGGCCGACCGGGGCTTCGCGTACGCGCAGGACGCGCCGCTGGACATGCGGATGGACCAGACCCGGGGGATCAGCGCGGCCGAGGTGCTCAACACCTACAGCCACGGCCAGCTGGCCCGGATCCTCAAGGTGTACGGCGAGGAGCGGTTCGCCGGGAAGATCGCCTCGGTCATCCTCCGGGAGCGCGAGAAGGAACCGTTCACCAACAGCGCGCGTCTGGTCGATCTGGTGCGGAACGCCATCCCGGCCGCCACCCGCCGCACCGGTGGCAACCCGGCCAAGCGGACCTTCCAGGC
Organism: Streptomyces sp. NRRL S-495; assembly: GCF_000966955.1. Lineage (NCBI taxonomy): Bacteria > Bacillati > Actinomycetota > Actinomycetes > Kitasatosporales > Streptomycetaceae > Streptomyces > Streptomyces sp. NRRL S-495. Next base: position 11,260 of record NZ_JZWY01000040.1, on the reverse strand, counting down.
GCTGCGGATCGAGGTCAACGGCGAGCTGGAGGTCCTGGACCGGGCGATCCCCGGGGCGCTGGACGTGCTGGCGCTCGGCGGACGGATCGTCGTGATGTCCTACCAGTCGCTGGAGGACCGCCTGGTCAAGCAGTACCTCGCGGCGGGCGCGACCAGCACCGCGCCGCCGGGGCTCCCGTTCGTCCCCGAGGAGCACCAGCCCTGGCTCAAGCTGATCACCCGCGGTGCCGAGCAGGCCACCGAGGAGGAGATCGAGGAGAACCGGCGTGCCGCACCCGTGCGGCTGCGGGTGGCGGAGAGGATCAGGGACCGAAGCACCCGGGGCTGACCGGAACCGGGGCGGTCCGAAGGGCGGAGGAAGGCAGTGGGGCCGGTGGCCGGAGGCGGGGCGGGGAGCCGGGTGCTCCCCGGGCAGGGCGGCAGGGCGCGGATCACCGTGCGCCCGGGCCGGTCGGTACGGGGGCGGACGCCGTTCGCGGTCCTGGTGGTGCTGCTGCTCGGGGCGGGGCTGCTCGGGCTGCTCGCCCTGAACACCGCGCTCAACGAGGGCTCCTTCGAGCTGTCGCGGCTGAACCGGCAGACCACCGTGCTGACCGACGAGCAGCAGGGGCTCCAGCACCAGATCGACCAGAACTCCGCGCCGGACGCGCTGTCGCGACGGGCCGTCGAGCTGGGCATGGTGCCGGCCGGCGGGATGGCCTTCCTCGACCTGCCGAACGGCGGCGCGGTGGTCGGCACGCCCAAGCCGGCCCAGGACAGTCCGCCGGTGAAACGGTCCACCGTGGAACCGTGGCCCGGAAAGCAGCCCGCGCCGGGCCAGTCGACGGCCCAGCCGAGTGCGCAGCCGACCGCTCAGCCGAGTGCGCAGCCCTCCCCGGCCCCGTCGGCCGCGCCGGGCACCGGAGGCGACGTCACCGTGCAGGTCAACCCCGGCCCGGCCCGGCCGGCCACGGGCGGGGGTGGCGCCCGATGAGCACGCCCCGTCAGCCCTCCGGCGGCGGCGCCGGCGGGCGCCGGACGATCAAGGGCGCCGCGCCGCGCCCGGGTGTCCCGCGCGGACAGTCCGGCGGCAAGCCGCCGGCCGCCGGACGGGCCCGCAGCCCCAAGCCGCAGCCCCCCGGGGCGCAGCCCGCGAAGCCCCAGCCGCCCAGGTCGCAGGCGCCCAGGCCGGCGGCCGCCAAGTCACAGCCGCCGAAGCCGTCGGCCGCCAGGGGCCAGGGCGCGCGCGGGCAGTCCCCGAAGGACCAGCCCGCCAGGGCCCGCCAGCCCCGTCCGCAGTCCGCCGAGGGCCGCCCCGCACGCGGCGGGCAGCCGTCGGCCGCGACGGTCCGCCCCGCCGTGCGCGGGGTCCGCCCCCCGCAGCAGCGCCGCGCCGAGGGGCGCCCGCCGGCCGGTGCGCCGCCGCGCCGCCGCCCCCCGCAGCGCCGTCCGGCCCCCCGGGGGATCCGGCTGGCCGATCCGCGCCGTCGGCTGCGGGTGATCACCGTGGTGCTGTCGGTGGTGTTCTCGGTCTTCGCCGGGCGGCTGGTCCAGCTCCAGCTGCTGGACTCGGACGCGCTGGCCTCCGACGCCAACACCAACCGCTACCTGAACATCCCGATCACCGCCGAGCGCGGCTCGATAACGTCCGCCGACGGCGTCGCGCTGGCCACCACCGTGGACGCCTACGACATCACCGCCGACCCGGCCATGTTCACCCCGGGGGCGGCCGGCATCCCGGACGCCCCCGAACAGGCGGCCGCGCTGCTGGCCCCGATCCTCGGCCTGCCCAAGGAGAGGATCGCCGCCGACCTGCACACCCCCAAGACCCGCTACAAGCGGCTCGCCGCCCAGCAGACCCCGGACGTCAAGAACCAGATCACCGACCTCAAGTCCAGCCTGGAGAAGCAGGCCGGCTCGCGTGCCTGCCAGGCCCAGAAGCGGCTGCTGAACAAGTCCGTCGACGAGGGCGGCCGGACCCGGGTCGACAACGAGTGCGTCAACCCGCTGGCCGGCGTCTTCAACCGGGACACCCAGAAGCGGGTCTACCCCTCCGACGGGCTGGCCGCGAACCTGGTGGGCTTCGTCAACGCCGAGGGCGAGGGCGCGGGCGGGCTGGAGCAGCAGTACCAGAACCAGCTGGCCGGCAAGGAGGGCCACAGCAGCTACGCCCAGGCCGGCGGCCGGCTGGTGCCGACCGCGGGCGGCTCGCTGGAGCCCGCCGTGCCCGGCACCGACCTGCGGCTGACCGTCAACCGGGACATCCAGTGGGCCGCCCAGCGGGCCATCACCGACCAGGTCGCCAACGCCGGGGCGGAGAAGGGCTATGTGATCGTCCAGGACGTCAGGAACGGCCAGGTCCTGGCCATGGCGACCTCGCCCGGCTTCAACCCGAACGACCTGAGCACGGCCAAGAACTCGCAGCTCGGCAACACGGCCCTGCAGGACGCCTACGAGCCCGGCTCCACCGCCAAGCTGATGACCATGGCGGCCGTCCTGGACACCGGCAAGGCCACCTGGGACACCAAGGTGACCGTGCCGTACCCGCTGGTGCGCGGCGATGTGGCGTTCAAGGACGACGTCGAGCACGACACCTGGTACCTGACCCTGGCCGGTGTGCTCGCCAAGTCCTCCAACATCGGCACCATCGAGGCCGCCCAGACCCTCGGCGCCACCCAGCCCGAGGCCAACCGGGTCCTCTACGACTACCTGCGGAAGTTCGGCATCGGCCAGCAGACCGGTCTGGCCTTCCCCGGCGAGACCGCCGGACTGCTCGACAAGCCGGAGGACTGGAAGGCGTCCAAGCAGTACACCATCCCGTTCGGCCAGGGCCTGTCGGTCAACGCGCTCCAGGCGACCTCGGTGTTCTCCACCATCGCCAACGGCGGTGTGCGGGTGGCGCCCAGCGTGGTCCAGGGCACCACCGCGCCGGACGGCAAGTACTCCCCGGCCCCGGCGGGCGCGCAGTCCCGGGTGGTGAGCGAGCAGACCGCGAAGACCCTCACCGAGATGCTGGAATCGGTCGTCTCCGACGAGCAGGGCACCGGCGGCAAGGCCGCGATCCCGGGCTACCGGGTGGCCGGCAAGACCGGCACCGCCAACCGGGTGGACCCGAAGAACGGCGGGTACCGCGGGTACACCGCCTCCTTCATCGGCTTCGCGCCGGCCGACCAGCCCCGGGTCACCGTCTCCTGCGTGATCCAGGACCCGGTCAACGGCCACTTCGGCGGCCAGCTGTGCGGCCCGGTGTTCAAGCAGGTGATGGAGTTCACCCTCAAGACCCTCCAGGTCCCGCCGAGCGGGAGCGAGGCGCCCAACCTGCCCGTCGAGTGGAAGCCGTGATCGACCATGGACAACGACCTGGCGGGTGCGGCCGCCGGTGCGCAAAAGGGCCGGTTTGGCCCTGGACACCCTTCGGCGGATAGCCTCTCCGCCGTGCCGAAACCCGATCAAAACACCGTGAGCCCGCCCCGCCCCGCGCGGACCGGCGCCCGGACGCTCGCCGAGGTCGCCCGTCTGCTGGGCCTGGACCCCGTGGAGGGGCCCGAGGTCACCGGCGTCACCCACAACGCCCGCGAGGTCCGCCCCGGCGACCTCTACGTGGCGTTCCCGGGGGCCAACCACCACGGCGCGGCCTTCGCCGGACAGGCCGCCGGAGCCGGCGCCGTCGCGGTGCTCACCGACCCGGCGGGAGCCGAGCTGGCGGCCGGCACCGGTCTGCCGCTGCTGGTCGTCGACCGGCCCCGGGCCCGGATGGGCGAGCTCGCCGCGGCCGTCTACGACCGCCCCTCCGAGCGGCTGCTGATGATCGGACTCACCGGCACCAACGGCAAGACCACCACCTCCTACCTGGTCGAGGGCGGCCTGCGCGGCGCCGGGCGCCACCCCGGGGTGATCGGGACCGTGGAGATGCGGGTCGGCGACGAGCGGATCAAGAGCGAGCGCACCACCCCCGAGGCCACCGACCTGCACGCGATCCTCGCCGTGATGGGCGAGCGCGGCGCGGACGCGGTGACCATGGAGGTCTCCAGCCACGCCCTGGTCTACGGCCGCACCGACGGCGTGGTCTACGACGTCGCGCTGTTCAACAACCTGACCCCCGAGCACCTCGACTTCCACCCGGACATGGAGGACTACTTCCAGGCGAAGGCCCGGCTCTTCCAGCCCGGCAAGTCCCGCGCCGGCGTGGTCAACCTGGACGACGCCTACGGCCGTCGGCTCGCCGCCGAGGCGAAGATCCCGGTCGCCACCTTCTCCGCCACCGGCGCCCCGGAGGCGGACTGGCGCGCGGTGGACGTCCAGCTCGGCCCGGTCGGCTCGACCTTCCGGGTGCTCGGCCCCGGCGGCGTCGAGGCGGACGCCGCCGTCCCGCTGCCCGGCCCCTTCAACGTCGCCAACGCGCTGGCCGCGATCGTGCTGCTGGCCACCGCCGGACTCCCGCTGGAGTCGGCCGTGGCCGGCATCGCCGCCGTCCCCGGGGTACCCGGCCGACTGGAGCGGGTGGACGCCGGACAGCCGTACGTCGCGGTGGTCGACTACGCCCACAAGCCGGACGCCCTGGAGGCCGTCCTCGGCTCGCTGCGCGAGGTCACCAAGGGCCGGCTGCACGTGGTGGTCGGCTGCGGCGGCGACCGCGACCCGCACAAGCGCGCCCCGATGGGCGGCATCGCCGCCCGGCTCGCCGACACCGCCGTGCTGACCAGCGACAACCCGCGCAGCGAGGACCCGCTGGCGATCCTCGCCACCATGCTGAACGGCGCCGCCGCGGTGCCCGAGGCCGAGCGCGGCGCCGTCCTGGTCGTGCCGGACCGCGCCGAGGCGATCGAGCTGGCGGTCGCCCGGGCCCAGGCCGGCGACACCGTGCTGGTGGCCGGCAAGGGCCACGAGCTCGGCCAGTACGTACGAGACGAGATCCGCCCCTTCGACGACCGGGAGGTGCTGCGCGAATCCATCGTGCGGACCACGGCCGCCCGGGGTACCCGAGGAGTAGAGCAGCCGTGATCGCACTGACCCTCGCCGAGGTGGCCGCCGCAGTCGGGGGAACCCTGGCCGACGCCGACCCGGACGCCCTGGTGACCGCCCCGGTCGAGGTCGACTCCCGCAAGGTCCGCCCCGGCGGGCTCTTCGCGGCCTTCGCCGGCGAGCACGTGGACGGCCACGACTACGCGGACCGGGCGCTCGCGGCCGGTGCCGTCGCGGTACTGGCCTCCCGCCCGGTCGGCGGTCCGACCGTCCTGGTCGACAGCGTGGTGGACGCGCTCGGCAAGCTCGCCCGCGCCGTGGTCGGCCGCGCCGACGCCGCCGTGGTCGCGCTGACCGGCTCGGCCGGCAAGACCAGCACCAAGGACCTCATCGCCCAGCTGCTCCAGCGCCTGGGCGACACCGTCTACCCGCCGGGCTCGCTCAACAACGAGATCGGCCACCCGATGACCGCCCTGCGGGTCGAGGACACCACCCGGCACCTGGTGCTGGAGATGGGTGCCCGACACAAGGGCGACATCGAGTACCTCACCTCGATCACCCCGCCCCGGATCGGCCTGGTGCTCAACGTCGGCACCGCCCACGTCGGCGAGTTCGGCTCCCAGGAGGCGATCGCCGAGGCCAAGGGCGAGCTGGTCGAGGCCCTGCCCGCCGACGGCGTCGCGATCCTCAACGCGGACGACCGCCTGGTGCGCGCGATGGCCTCCCGGACGAAGGCCCGGGTGGTGTACTTCGGCGAGTCCGCCGAGGCCGACGTCCGGGCACGGGATGTTCGCCTCGACTCCACCGGACGTCCATCGTTCACGCTGAGCACCCCGGCCGGTTCCGCACCCGTGCAGCTGCGCCTGTACGGTGAGCACCACGTCTCGAACGCCCTCGCCGCCGCAGCGGTGGCGACGGAGCTCGGGATGACCGTCGACGACACCGCCGAAGCACTGAGCGAGGCGGGTGCGCTGTCCCGCTGGCGCATGGAGGTCGTCGACCGGGCCGATGGTGTCACCGTCGTCAACGACGCCTACAACGCGAACCCCGACTCGATGCGGGCCGCGCTGCGGGCGCTGATCTCGATGGGGGGGCGCGGCCCGGAGCGCCGTCGCACCTGGGCGGTGCTCGGCGAGATGCGGGAGCTCGGCGAGGACAGCCTGGCCGAGCACGACGCCATCGGGCGGCTCGCGGTCCGGCTCGACGTCACCAAGCTGGTGGCGGTCGGCGGACGCGAGGCGGCCTGCATGGAACTGGGCGCGAGGAACGAAGGTTCGTGGGGTGAGGAGTCGGTGCTGGTGTCCGACGCGGACGCGGCGGTCGAACTGCTGCGCAGTCAGCTGCGGCCGGGGGATGTGGTGCTGGTGAAGGCGTCCCGTTCGGTGGGGCTGGAGAAGGTGGCCGAGGCCCTCCTCGCGGACGGTGCGGCCGAGTAATGAAGCAGATCCTCTTCTCCGGCATGATCGGTCTGATCCTGTCGCTGGCCGGTACCCCCGCGCTGATCAAGCTGCTCGCCCGGCAGGGCTACGGCCAGTACATCCGTGACGACGGCCCCAAGGCGCACCACAGCAAAAAGGGCACGCCCACCATGGGCGGCATCGCGTTCATCCTGGCGACCCTGATCGCCTACTTCGCCACCAAGGCGATAACGCGCGAGAGCCCGACCGCCTCCGGCCTGCTGGTGCTGTTCCTGACGACCGGTCTGGGCCTGGTCGGCTTCCTCGACGACTACATCAAGGTCGTCAAGCGCCGCTCCCTGGGCCTGCGGGCCAAGGCCAAGCTGGCCGGCCAGTCCATCGTCGGCCTGGCGTTCGCGGTGCTGGCGCTGCAGTTCCCCGACAACGCGGGCCGTACCCCGGCCTCGGAGCACCTCTCCTTCGTCCGGGACTTCGAGTGGGCCGTCGGCCCGGTCCTGTTCGTCATCTTCGCGTACTTCCTGATCGCCGCGACCTCCAACGGCGTCAACCTGACGGACGGTCTGGACGGCCTGGCCACCGGTGCCTCGGTGATGGCCTTCGGCGCCTACACCTTCATCGGTGTCTGGGAGTACGGCCAGAGCTGCGCCTACGTCGCCTCGGCCACCGCCAACTGCTACGACGTCCGCGACCCGCTGGACCTCGCGGTGGTCGCGGCCGCCCTGATGGGCTCCTGCTTCGGCTTCCTCTGGTGGAACACCTCGCCCGCCAAGATCTTCATGGGCGACACCGGCTCGCTGGCCCTCGGCGGCGCGCTGGCCGGTCTGGCGATCTGCTCGCGCACCGAGATCCTGCTCGTCCTGCTGGGCGGCCTCTTCGTGATCATCACCCTCTCGGTGATCATCCAGGTCGGCTCGTTCCGGATGACCGGCAAGCGCGTCTTCAAGATGGCCCCGCTGCAGCACCACTTCGAACTCAAGGGCTGGAGCGAGGTCCTGGTCGTGGTCCGGTTCTGGATCATCCAGGGCCTGTGCGTGGCCGTCGGCCTCGGCCTCTTCTATGCGGGATGGGTGACCGGATGACCGACTCCGACCAGCCCGAGCGCCGGGCCGCCGACCTGCCCGACTGGTCCGGCCTGCCGGTCACCGTCGCCGGGCTCGGAGTCTCCGGCATCAGCGCCGCCCGGGTCCTGCACGGCCTCGGCGCCCTGGTCACGGTCGTCGACGGCGGCTCCGGCGAGGGGCTGAAGGCCCGCGCGGCCGAGCTGGAGGCGCTCGGCGTCACCGTCCGCCTCGGCGACGGCGACACCCTGCCCGAGGGCACCCGGCTGGTCGTCACCTCGCCCGGCTGGCCGCCGAGCAGCCCGCTGTTCGAGGCCGCCGACCGGGCCGGCCTCGACATCTGGGGCGACGTCGAGCTGGCCTGGCGGCTGCGCAGGCCGCACCCCGCCACCGGCGAGCCGGCCCCCTGGCTGGCCGTCACCGGCACCAACGGCAAGACCACCACCGTCCAGATGCTCGCCTCGATCCTGACCGCCGCGGGCCTGCGCACCGCCGCCGTCGGCAACGTCGGCGTCTCGGTGCTGGACGCGGTGCTCGCCGAGGAGCCGTACGACGTGCTCGCCGTCGAGCTCTCCAGCTACCAGCTGCACTGGGCGTCCTCGCTGCGCCCGCACTCGGCGGCCGTGCTCAACCTGGCCCCCGACCACCTGGACTGGCACGGCTCGATGGAGGCGTACGCCGCCGACAAGGGCCGGATCTACCAGGGCAACACCGTCGCCTGCGTGTACAACCTGGCCGACCCGGCCACCGAGGCGCTGGTCCGCGAGGCCGACGTCGAGGAGGGCTGCCGCGCGATCGGCTTCGGTCTGGGCGCGCCCGCCCTGTCGAACCTCGGCGTGGTCGACGGCCTGCTGGTGGACCGGGCGTTCGTGTCCGACCGGGCCAAGAACGCCGCCGAGCTCGGCTCGGTCGAGGACGTCAACCCGCCGGCCCCGCACAACATCACCAACGCGCTGGCCGCCGCCGCGCTGGCCCGCGCCTACGGCGTGGAGCCGAAGGCGGTCCGCGAGGGCCTGCGGGCCTTCCGCCCGGACGCGCACCGGATCGCCGAGGTCGCGGTGGTCGACGGGGTCACCTGGATCGACGACTCCAAGGCGACCAACACCCACGCCGCCGCGGCCTCGCTGGCCGCGTACCGGCCGGTGGTCTGGATCGCCGGCGGCCTGGCCAAGGGTGCGTCCTTCGACGACCTGGTCCGGGACGCGGCCGACCGGCTGCGGGCCGCCGTGCTGATCGGCGAGGACCGCGCGCTGATCCGGGAGGCGCTGGCGCGACACGCGCCGGATGTCCCGGTGATCGAGGCGGCCGAGGGCCAGACTGGCGCGGTGGCGATGACCGAGGTGGTCCGCGCGGCCGCCTCGCTCGCCCGAACGGGTGACACGGTGCTGTTGGCCCCGGCCTGTGCCTCGATGGACATGTTCACCAACTACGGCGAGCGCGGAGACCTCTTCGCCGCGTCCGTCCGGGAGCTGGCGGACGGGGAGAAGTAGCGGGACGGACGGCCGCCGGCCGCCGTCGCCGCGCCCGGCCGGAGGCCGACCAGGCACGAAAAAAGGGGAGCGTTGTGGCCGGGAGCGGCAGGGCGGGTGGTTCGAGCGCGCCGGAGAAGGGGCGCCCGGCCGAGTCCCTGCGGGTGATCTCGGCCACCACCACCGCCTACAAGTCGGCCGGTCCGCTGGCCCGCCTGCAGGCTTTCCGGGCCCGCGCGCGGTACACCCTGGACCGGCCGCTGACGCCGTACCTGCTGATCGCCGGTACGGCGCTGCTGCTGGTCGTGCTCGGTCTGATGATGGTCTTCTCGGCCTCGCAGATCCTCGCGCTGGGCCAGCACCGCTCGACCCAGTTCTACTTCTACAAGCAGCTGCTCGCCGTGGTCCTCGGCTTCGCGCTGCTGCTCGGCTTCGCCCTCGTCCCGGTGGCCGTGCTGCGGGTGATCGTCTACCCGGTGATGCTCGCGGTGATCGGGGCCATGGTGCTGGTGGCGATCCCCGGCATCGGCATGGAGGTCAACGGCAACCGGAACTGGCTGGATTTCGGCGTGTTCCAGTTCCAGCCCTCCGAGTTCGCCAAGCTCGCCCTCGTGCTCTGGGGCGCCGACCTGCTGGCCCGCAAGCAGCGGACCAACACCCTCGGCGAGTGGAAGCACCTGCTGATCCCGCTGGTGCCCGGAACCCTGCTGCTGATCGTGCTGATCATGCTCGGCGGCGACATGGGCACCACGATGATCCTGGTGGCCATGCTGTTCGGGCTGCTGTGGATGGTCGGAGCGCCGCTGCGGCTGTTCGTCGCCACCCTCGGGGTGGCCGTGGTGGTCTGCACCGCGCTGGTCGTCACCGTCCCGCACCGGGCCGAGCGGCTCTCCTGCATCGGGGTGACCAAGCTCGACCCGGCCGGCGCCTGCTTCCAGGCCCTGCACGGCGTCTACTCGTTCGGCCTCGGGGGCCTGTTCGGCTCCGGACTCGGCGCCGGCGTCGAGAAATGGGGCCAGCTCCCGGAGGCGCACACCGACTTCATCTTCGCCACCACCGGCGAGGAACTGGGTCTGGTGGGGACGCTGTCGGTGATCGGTCTCTTCGCGGCACTAGGCTACGCGGGTATCCGTGTGGCCATCGGTACGAGGGATCCCTTCGTCAGGTACGCCGCGGGGGCCGCCACCACCTGGATCATGGCTCAGGCCGTGATCAACCTGGGGTCGGCGCTGGGACTGCTGCCCATCGCGGGCGTCCCGCTCCCGCTGTTCTCCTACGGCGGTTCCGCCATGCTGTCGGCCATGTCCGCGATCGGGGTGCTGCTCTGCCTGGCACGCAGCAGCTCGGGCGCGAAGGCGGCCCTGGCCGCCCGGAGCAAGAACTCCCGGATCAGGAAGCAGCTGGCCCGGGTGCTGCCACGACGACGAACCACAGCGCGCCCGGTCCCAGGACCGGCACGCAGGGAGCGGTGAATTTCGGTGCATGTCGTACTCGCCGGCGGGGGGACCGCCGGTCACATCGAGCCGGCCATGGCCCTCGCGGACGCCCTCCGCAGGCACGACCCGTCCGTCGGGATCACCGCCCTCGGCACCGAGCGCGGCCTGGAGACCCGGTTGGTCCCCGAGCGCGGCTACCAGCTGGAGCTGATCCCGGCCGTCCCGCTGCCCCGTAAGCCCACCCCCGAGCTGATCACCGTACCGGGCCGGCTGCGCGGCACCGTCCGGGCCGCCCAGGAGATCATCGAGCGGGTGAACGCGGACGCCGTGGTCGGCTTCGGCGGCTACGTCGCGATGCCCGCCTATCTGGCCGCCAAGCGGGCCGGGGTGCCGATCGTGGTGCACGAGGCCAACGCCCGGCCCGGCCTGGCCAACAAGATCGGCGCCCGGTACAGCGACTTCGTCGCCGTCTCCACGCCGGACAGCAAGCTGCGCGACTCCCGGTACATCGGCATCCCGCTGCGCCGGACCATCGCGACCCTGGACCGGAACGCGGCCCGCCCGGAGGCGCGGCACTACTTCGGCCTCGACCAGCGGCTGCCCACCCTGCTGGTCACCGGCGGCTCGCAGGGCGCCCGCCGGCTGAACGAGACGATCACCGCGATCGCCCCCCGGCTCCAGCAGTACGGGGTGCAGATCCTGCACGCGGTCGGCCCGAAGAACGAGCTGCCCCAGGTGGACGACATCCCCGGGATGCCGCCGTACCGCGCGGTGCCGTACCTGGACCGGATGGACCTCGCCTACGCGGCGGCCGACATGATGCTCTGCCGGGCCGGTGCCATGACGGTGGCCGAGCTGGCCGCGGTCGGCCTGCCGGCCGCCTTCGTGCCGCTGCCGATCGGCAACGGCGAGCAGCGGCTGAACGCCCAGCCGATGGT
>NZ_JZWY01000039.1:0-55757 GCF_000966955.1 Streptomyces sp. NRRL S-495 | reverse complement strand
CAGCCGATGGTGAAGGCCGGCGGCGGCCTGCTGGTGGACGACGCCGAGCTGACCCCGGACTGGGTGCTGCAGAACGTGCTGCCGGTGCTGACGGACCCGCAGCGGCTCTGGGACATGAGCCGGTCGGCCGCCGAGTTCGGCCGCCGGGACGCCGACGAGCTGCTCGTCGGCATGGTCTACGAGGCCATCGAGGCTGCCCGGGGCGGCCGTCGTCGTGGCTGACGCCCGGCTCGCCGACCCCCTGGACGAGGAGTTCGAGGCCGAGGAGCACGCTCCTCGGCTTCGGCTCTCCCGGCGGGGTGTGGTGGTGCTGGGCGCCCTGGTCGCGCTGCTGTTCGGAGTGCTGTCCTGGCTGGTCTTCTTCTCCTCGGTGCTGGAGGTGCGCTCCGTCGCGGTGCAGGGCCTCCAGGACGAGCGGCTGACGGCCGACGAGGTCAGGACGGCGATCGGCGGGGTCGGTTCGGGGCCGCTGGCCCGGGTGGACCTCGACGACGCCCGCGCGCGGGTGGAGGCGATCCCCCGGGTGGCCGGGGCGGAGGTCTGGCGGGGCTGGCCGAACACCCTCCGGGTGAAGGTCACCCAGCGCACGGCGGTCGCCGCGGTGAAGGGCGAGGACGGCCGCTTCACCCAGGTCGACGCGGTCGGAGTGAGCTTCGCCACCGAGCCGGCCGCCCCGTCCGGGGTGCCGGTGGTGGAGCTGAGGCTCAGCCAGCAGGCGCTGGACACCGAGTCGGTGATCGGCCGCACGCAGCTGGTGGAGGGCGCGGTGGCGGTGGCGGCCGGGCTGCCGGAGGAGGTCCGGCAGCGGGCCGGGGCCGTTCTGGTGCATTCGTTCGACGACATCCAGCTGCAGTTGGCCGGGGGTGCGACGGTGCGCTGGGGGAGTCCCGAGCAGACGGATCGCAAAGCCCGGGTGCTGGTGGCGCTGCTGCGTCAGAAGGGTACGAACTTCGATGTGAGCGCTCCGGACGCGCCTGCGGTGTCCGGATGATCCGGTAGGTTCTGTGCGCAGGGGTGCGCGTGGAGCGCGTCGTCGGAAGGACGGCGGCGGGCTGCGGGCGGGGTTGACGCGGGTTCGTGTCGGCCCGACCCTTGGTGGTCACCCCGGTGTCATCCGCCGGTCGATGATCACATAGGCTCAAAAGAAAAAGGGAAGCTCGGCGTGTTCGTTGAAACACGTGGCCGGAGCCACCTAGTGTCCTGTCTCACCAGACTGTGTTCCCTGGTGATCTGACAGAGGCACAGCACTAACCCTAAAGGTCAAGTTTAGGGTTGGGGTCGGCGGTCGGCATTTCGGACATTACGTCAGGAACCAGGCTCCCTACCCATCGACATCCGTCGGTCCGGCCCTGATCGGGCATTCGGGCCGACCTGGAAATTCGAGGCGAGAGGCCTTCGACGTGGCAGCACCGCAGAACTACCTCGCAGTCATCAAGGTCGTCGGTATCGGCGGCGGTGGTGTCAACGCCATCAACCGGATGATCGAGGTCGGTCTCAAGGGCGTCGAGTTCATCGCGATCAACACCGATGCGCAGGCCCTCCTCATGAGCGACGCCGACGTCAAGCTCGATGTGGGCCGTGAACTCACCCGGGGCCTCGGCGCCGGCGCCAACCCCGAGGTCGGCCGGAAGGCCGCCGAGGACCACCGCGAGGAGATCGAGGAGGTCCTCAAGGGGGCCGACATGGTCTTCGTCACCGCCGGCGAGGGCGGTGGCACCGGCACGGGCGGCGCGCCGGTCGTCGCCAACATCGCCCGCTCGCTGGGCGCGCTGACCATCGGTGTGGTCACCCGTCCGTTCACCTTCGAGGGTCGGCGGCGCGCCAACCAGGCCGAGGACGGCATCGCCTCCCTGCGCGAAGAGGTCGACACCCTCATCGTCATCCCCAACGACCGGCTGCTGTCCATCTCGGACCGCCAGGTCAGCGTGCTGGACGCGTTCCGCTCCGCCGACCAGGTGCTGCTCTCCGGCGTCCAGGGGATCACCGACCTGATCACCACCCCGGGCCTGATCAACCTCGACTTCGCCGACGTCAAGTCCGTCATGTCGGACGCCGGTTCGGCGCTCATGGGCATCGGCTCGGCCCGCGGTGAGGACCGTGCCAAGGCGGCCGCCGTGATGGCGATCTCCTCGCCGCTGCTGGAGGCCTCGATCGACGGCGCCCGCGGCGTGCTGCTGTCCATCTCCGGCGGCTCCGACCTCGGCCTGTTCGAGATCAACGAGTCCGCCCAGCTGGTCAGCGAGGCCGCCCACCCCGAGGCCAACATCATCTTCGGTGCCGTCATCGACGACGCCCTGGGCGACGAGGTCCGGGTCACCGTCATCGCGGCGGGCTTCGACGGCGGCCAGCCGCCGGCGATCGTCCGCGAGCCGGTGGTCAAGGCGAGCGCGACCCCGGCCAACCCGCCGGCCTCCTCGGGCACCCCCGAGCGTCCGGCCGGCCGCCCCTCGTACGGCGGCATCGGCTCGGTCACCTCCCGCTCGGAGGGCGACAGCGCCTCCTCCTCCCGTTCGACCGAGTCGCCGGCCACCACCACGGCCGCCCCGGTGCCGCCGCAGGTGCAGCCGGCCCGGCAGCCGTTCGTGGAGAGCCCGGCCGAGGAACTCGACGTGCCGGACTTCCTTAAGTGATCGACCACGCGGTCCGCGACGGTGCTCACTTCGCCTTCACCACTCGGTGGGGCGGGGTGAGCACTTCGCCGTACGGGGAGCTGAACCTCGGCGGCGCGGTGGGGGACGACCCGGCGGCCGTCCTGGAGAACCGGGCGATCGCGGCCCGCGAGCTCGGCCTGGACCCGGCCGACGTGGTGTGGATGAACCAGGTGCACGGGGCGGAGGTCGCCGTGGTGACGGAGCGCCAGCCGGCGGGGGAGGCCCCGACGGTCGACGCGGTGGTCACCGACCGGCCGCTGGCGCTGGCGGTGCTGACCGCGGACTGCACCCCGGTGCTGCTGGCGGACCCGGTCGCGGGGGTGGTCGGGGCGGCCCACGCCGGACGGCCCGGCCTCGCGGCCGGCGTGGTCCCGGCGGTGGTCGGGGCGATGGTGGCACTCGGCGCCGAGCCCGCGCGGATCACCGCCGCCACCGGCCCCGCCGTCTGCGGCCGCTGCTACGAGGTGCCCGCGCAGCTGCGGGCCGAGGTCGCCGGGCGGGTGCCCGCGGCCCACGCGGAGACCTCCTGGGGGACCCCGGCCCTGGACGTGCCGGCGGGAGTCGCGGCCCAGCTGGCCGCCGCGGGTGTCACCGGGCCGGTGCTGTCACCGGTCTGCACCCTCGAATCCGCCGACCACTACTCCTATCGGCGCGAGCAGCGCACGGGCCGGCTCGCGAGCTACGTCTGGTTGGGCTCTTCACACTGATGACGAATGACATCTACGGACCGTTCCCGGGCGATTCCGCCCGATTCCCGGACAAGTCCTGGCTGGACGCGCTGACGGAGGGCCAGCGGGCCCGGTACGAGGAACTCGGTACCAACCTGGAGGTCGTCGAGCGGCGGATCGCCGACGCCTGCGCCGCCGCCGGGCGGGCCCGCGACGAGGTCCGGCTGATCGTGGTCACCAAGACCTACCCCGCCGAGGACACCGCGCTGCTGGCCGGGCTGGGCGCCACCGATGTCGCGGAGAACCGCGACCAGGACGCCGCGCCCAAGGCGGAGCAGTGCAGAAACCTTCCTCTTGACTGGCACTTCGTCGGCCAGCTGCAGACCAACAAGGTCCGCTCGGTCGTCCGGTACGCGGACTACGTCCACTCGGTGGACCGGGCGCGGCTGGTGGAGTCGCTCGGCGCCGCGGTCGCCAAGGCCGGACGCGCCGACCTCGGCTGCCTGGTGCAGGTGGCGCTGGACAAGGAGGCCGGCGAGGGCGAGCACCGTGCCGGGGTCGCCCCGGCGGACGTGCTCGCGCTGGCCGACGCGATCGCCGACACGCCCGGACTGCGCATGGACGGTGTGATGACGGTCGCTCCGCTCGCGGGCCCGCTGGCCGGTGATCCGGCCGCGGCCTTCGATCGGCTGGCGGAAATCGCAACCGCCGTACGGGCGGCCCATCCGGCTGCCACCATGGTCTCGGCAGGGATGAGCGGCGATCTGGAGCAGGCCATTGCCGCCGGAGCGACACATGTGCGCGTCGGAACGGCGGTACTCGGAGTGCGGTCACCCCTCAGGTAACGTCACCGGGTAGTAGATCAGACTGCAGGACAAAATAGGACAGAAGCTAGCAGCTTATCGGAGCGCTAGCCAACCGTGGATCGCAGCTCCGCGGCCCTCATCCACGAACTCTGATTGGCCGTCGGCCTGACGAAGCGTCGTGGGCGGACCGCGGAATCCGCGGACGGGGCCGTTCGGCCCGGCCGTCGGGACGGAGTCGGTCCACCACAAGCGGAGGAGACAGGAGCATGGCCGGCGCAATGCGCAAGATGGCGGTCTACCTCGGCCTCGTGGAGGACGAGACGTACGACGGTCAGGGGTACGACCCCGACGACGACTACGACGCGGATCCCGAGCCGATCCGGACCGGACGGACCGAGGACATTCCGCGGCCGGCCTCCCCGGCGCCCGCGCCGGTCTCCTCCATCACCCCGCAGCCGGTGCCGGCCGCGGTCCCGATTCGCCAGGAGACCCCGAGGATGGCACCAGTGTCGTCCATCACACCCGAACGCCGCCACAACCTGGAGAAGAGCGCCCCGGTGATCATGCCCAAGGTAGTGAACGAACGAGAGCCCTACCGCATCACCACGCTGCACCCGAGGACCTACAACGAGGCCCGTACCATCGGGGAACAGTTCCGTGGCGGGACTCCTGTGATCATGAATCTGACCGAGATGGACGACACCGATGCCAAGCGGCTCGTAGACTTCGCCGCTGGACTCGTCTTCGGTCTGCACGGCAGTATCGAGCGCGTGACGCAGAAGGTGTTCCTCCTGTCGCCTGCTAACGTCGATGTCACGGCGGAGGACAAGGCTCGGATCGCCGAGGGTGGGTTCTTCAACCAGAGCTGACCCGACCACGACTTTACGTGTGGATCTGATCGACAGTGAGTTAGCGACAGCGAGCGGCCCAAGGGCCGACAACCGGGGAGAGGGAAGCGCGATGGAGATCGTGTGGGCGGTGCTCTATTACGCACTGACCGTCTTCCTGGTGTTCCTGCTCGTGCGGCTGGTGATGGACTGGGTCTTCCAGTTCGCGCGTTCGTGGCGGCCCGGCAAGGCCATGGTCCTGGTCCTGGAGGCCACGTACACTGTCACGGATCCGCCGCTCAAGCTTCTGCGGCGGTTCATTCCGCCGTTGCGTCTCGGGGGCGTGGCGCTCGACCTGTCCTTCTTCGTACTGATGATCATTGTGTATGTCCTGATCTCGCTTGTGCGGCCCTAGTCGTAGGTGAGCGATGCGACAGGATGCCGGTGTGCCGACGATCACGTTGAGGTGAAGAGATGCCATTGACCCCCGAGGACGTTCGGAACAAGCAGTTCACGACCGTCCGCCTGCGCGAAGGCTATGACGAGGACGAGGTCGATGCCTTCCTCGACGAGGTCGAGGCGGAGCTGACCCGTCTCCTCCGCGAGAACGAGGACCTGCGCGCCAAGCTGGCCGCCGCGACCCGTGCCGCCGCGCAGAACCAGGCCAACATGCGCAAGGAGCCGCCGCAGGACTCGCGCCCCGGCGCCCCGGTGCCGGCCGCCATATCCGGCCCGCCGGTCCCCGGCCAGCAGGGTGGCCCCGGTCCGCAGCAGCAGATGGGCCCCGGCGGTCCGCAGCAGCAGCAGATGGGTCCCGGCCCGCAGCAGCAGCAGATGGGCAACCAGCCGCTCGGCCTGCCGTCCGGCGCCCCGCAGCTCCCCGCCGGTCAGGGCGGCCCGATGGGCGGCCCCGGCCAGCAGCAGATGGGCCAGACCATGGGCGGCCAGCAGCAGCTGGTCCAGCCGATGGGCGGTCAGATGCTCCAGCCGATGGGCGGCCCCGGCGGCCCGCAGGGCATGGGCAACCCGATGGGCCAGGGCATGGGCCAGCAGCAGATGCAGCAGATGGGCGGCCCCATGGGCGGCCCGCAGCAGATGGGCGGCCCGATGGGCGCCCCGATGCAGCAGCAGAACCCCGGTGGCGACAGCGCCGCCCGGGTGCTGGCGCTCGCCCAGCAGACCGCGGACCAGGCGATCTCCGAGGCCCGTTCCGAGGCCAACAAGATCGTCGGCGAGGCGCGCAGCCGCGCCGAGGGCCTGGAGCGGGATGCCCGTGCCAAGGCCGACGCGCTGGAGCGGGACGCGCAGGAGAAGCACCGCGTCGCGATGGGCTCGCTGGAGTCCGCCCGCGCCACGCTGGAGCGCAAGGTCGAGGACCTGCGGGCGTTCGAGCGTGAGTACCGGACGCGCCTGAAGTCCTACCTGGAGACCCAGCTGCGTCAGCTGGAGTCGCAGGCGGACGACTCGCTCGCGCCGCCGCGGATCCCGGCCACCGCTTCGCTGCCGCCGGCCGCGTCGTCGATGGCTCCGGCCGGTGCGAGCGCGATGAGCAGCCCGTCGCCGAGCTTCGGTGGCAGCCAGCAGTCGTTCGGCGGCCAGCCGTCCTTCGGCGGGCAGAGCGCCTTCGGCGGGAACGGTGCGCCGAGCTTCGGCGGGCCGTCCTCCGCGGGCAACTCGGGTGCGCCGCAGATGCAGCCGGCCGGGATGACCCAGCCGATGGCGGCCGTCCGGCCGCAGCCGCCGCAGCCGATGCAGCAGGCGCCGGCTCCGATGCGGGGCTTCCTGATCGACGAGGACGGCGACAACTAAGCGGTAGCCGTCGGCACAGGCGCCCCCTGCTCGACCCTTCGGGGTCGGGGAGGGGGCGCTTTCGTGTGCGCGGGGGCTTGTTCCCGCGGGTGCTCGGGTGCTCGGGTGCGGCGGAGGGGGAACGGCGGAGCCGCCGCCGCCCGGTGGGCGACGGCGGCTCCGGAGTCGGTCAGGCCTTGCGCAGCTGGAAGGCGAGGCCGAGGGACTCGTCGGCGAAGGTGTCGGACTCCCAGTCGGCGGCGCCGGCGGCGAAGTCGGTGGCGAGCACCTCCTCGGCGACCAGCGCACCGTGCTCGGCGATGGCCTCGGCGGTCTCGTCGTTGGTCGCCCGCCAACGCAGGACGATCCGGTCGGCGACGTCCAGGCCGGAGTTCTTGCGGGCCTCCTGGATCTGGCGGATCGCGTCCCGGGCGACGCCGAGGCGCTTGAGCTCGGGGGTGATCGCGAGGTCCAGCGCGACGGTGGCGCCGGACTCGTTGGCGACGGCCCAGCCCTCGCGCGGGGTCTCGGTGATGATCACCTCGTCCGGGGACAGGGCCACCGTCTCGCCGTTCAGCTCGACCGAGGTGGTGCCCCCGGCGCGCAGCTCGGCGGCGAGCCGGGCGGCGTCCGCGGCGGCGACCGCCTTGGCGACGTCCTGCACGCCCTTGCCGAAACGCTTGCCCAGCGCGCGGAAGTTGGCCTTGGCGGTGGTGTCGACCAGCGAGCCGCCGACGTTCGCGAGCGACTCCAGGGCGGAGACGTTGAGCTCCTCGGCGATCTGCGCGCGCAGGTCCTCGGGCAGCTCGTCCCAGCCCTGGGCGGCGACCAGCGCGCGGGACAGCGGCTGGCGGGTCTTCACACCCGACTCGGCGCGGGTGGCCCGGCCCAGCTCGACCAGCCGGCGGACCAGCGCCATGTGGCGGGAGAGGTCGGTGTCGATCAGCGACTCGTCCGCCTCCGGCCAGGAGGCCAGGTGGACCGAGGCCGGGGCGTCCGGGACGACCGGGACGACCAGGTCCTGCCAGACCTGCTCGGTGATGAACGGGGTGAGCGGGGCCATCAGCCGGGTGACGGTCTCCAGCGCCTCGTGCAGGGTGGCGAGCGCGGCGGCGTCGCCCTGCCAGAAGCGGCGGCGGCCGCGGCGGACGTACCAGTTGGAGAGGTCGTCGACGAAGGTGGAGAGCAGCTTGCCGGCGCGCTGGGTGTCGTAGGCCTCGAAGGCCGCGTCGACCTCGCGGACCAGGGTGTTCAGCTCGGAGAGCACCCAGCGGTCCAGCTGCGGGCGGTCGGCCGGGGCCGGGTCGCCCGCGGACGGCGCCCAGCCGGAGGTGCGGGCGTACAGGGCCTGGAAGGCGACGGTGTTCCAGAAGGTGAGGAGGGTCTTGCGGACCACCTCCTGGATGGTGCCGTGGCCGACCCGGCGGGCCGACCAGGGCGAGCCGCCGGCGGCCATGAACCAGCGGACGGCGTCGGCGCCGTGCTGGTCCATCAGCGGGATCGGCTGCAGGATGTTGCCCAGGTGCTTGGACATCTTGCGGCCGTCCTCGGCCAGGATGTGGCCCAGGCAGACGACGTTCTCGTACGAGCTCTTGTCGAAGACCAGGGTGCCGACGGCCATCAGGGTGTAGAACCAGCCGCGGGTCTGGTCGATCGCCTCGGAGATGAACTGCGCCGGGTAGCGCTTCTCGAACAGCTCCTTGTTCTGGTACGGGTAGCCGTACTGGGCGAAGGGCATCGAGCCCGAGTCGTACCAGGCGTCGATGACCTCGGGCACCCGGGTCGAGGTGCCGCCGCACTCGCGGCAGTCGAAGGTGACCTCGTCGATGAAGGGGCGGTGCGGGTCGAGACCGCCCTGGTCGGTGCCGGTGAGCTCGGACAGCTCGGCCAGCGAGCCGACGCAGGTGAGGTGGTTCTCCTCGCAGCGCCAGATCGGCAGCGGGGTGCCCCAGTAGCGGTTGCGGCTGAGCGCCCAGTCGATGTTGTTGTTCAGCCAGTCGCCGAAGCGGCCGTGCTTGACGTTGTCCGGGAACCAGTTGGTGGCCTCGTTCTCCCGGATCATCGCGTCCTTGACCGCGGTGGTGCGGATGTACCAGGACGGCTGCGCGTAGTACAGCAGCGCGGTGTGGCAGCGCCAGCAGTGCGGGTAGCTGTGCTCGTACGGGAGGTGGCGGAAGAGCAGGCCGCGGTCCTTGAGGTCCGCGACCAGGGCTTCGTCGGCCTTCTTGAAGAACTGGCCGCCGACCAGCGGGACCTCGGGGCCGAAGGTGCCGTCGGCCAGCACCGGGTTGACCACCGGCAGGCCGTACTTGCGGCAGGTCGCGAGGTCGTCGGCGCCGAAGGCGGGCGACTGGTGGACGATGCCGGTGCCGTCCTCGGTGGTGACGTACTCGGCGTTGAGGACGTAGTGCGCGTTCTCGATCTCGACCAGGTCGAACGGGCGGCGGTAGGCCCAGCGCTCCATCTCGGCGCCGGTGAAGGACTCGCCGGTGGCCTCCCAGCCCTCGCCGAGGGCCTTGGCCAGCAGCGGCTCGGCGACCACCAGCTGCTCGGTGCCGTCGGTGGCCACCACGTAGGTGACCTCGGGGTGCACGGCGGCGGCGGTGTTGGAGACCAGGGTCCACGGGGTGGTGGTCCAGACCAGCAGCGCGGCCCGGCCGGCCAGCGGGCCGCTGGTCAGCGGGAAGCGGACGAAGACCGAGGGGTCGACGACGGTCTCGTAGCCCTGGGCCAGCTCGTGGTCGGAGAGGCCGGTGCCGCAGCGCGGGCACCAGGGGGCGACCCGGTGGTCCTGGACCAGCAGGCCCTTGTCGAAGATCTGCTTGAGCGACCACCAGACGGACTGCACGTAGGACGGGTCCATGGTGCGGTAGGCCTGGTCGAGGTCGACCCAGTACCCCATCCGGTTGGTGAGCTCGACGAAGGCGTCGGTGTGGCGGGTCACCGAATCGCGGCACTTGGCGTTGAACTCGGCGATGCCGTACGCCTCGATGTCCTGCTTGCCGGAGAAGCCGAGCTCCTTCTCGACGGCGAGCTCCACCGGGAGGCCGTGACAGTCCCAGCCGGCCTTGCGGGCGACGTGGTAGCCCTTCATCGTCCGGTACCGGGGGAAGACGTCCTTGAAGACGCGGGCCTCGATGTGGTGGGCGCCGGGCATGCCGTTGGCGGTCGGCGGGCCCTCGTAGAAGACCCACTCGGGGCGGCCCTCGGACTGCTCCAGGCTGCGCTGGAAGACCTTGTTGTCCTGCCAGAACGACAGGATCCGGTGTTCGAGGGCGGGCAGGTCGACCTGCGCGGGGACGGGGTTGTAGGAGCTGGCCATGACGGGCGTCTACCTCCGGCGGATGCATGGACGGGATCCGACGGAGGGACGAGACGGCATGCCGCCCCGCGGTACCACCCTCCTTGGCCGCGATGCTGTCCGCGGCCCTCTTGTTTGGGCTTGCTGCCGGGTCTAGCGGGCCGACGAAGGGGATCGCGGACCGTTCTTCCGGCGGCTCCGGGGTGATCTTCGCGCGGTGCACACCCCCGGGCTCGCACCGTCCCCGGGTCGCTGGTGGCTGCGTACTGCGGTACTCGTCCCCATCTGCGCCTTGCAGGCCCAGTGTATCGGCCGTCGCAAGTCGGTTTCGGCGCGCCGGGGCGGGGGGCACAACTCTGTTCGGCGCGGTGGGCGTGTCGCGTGTGGCGGCTGGCTGGGTGGGATCATGGTGAGGCGTCGGTATGTCATGTTGTGACCATTTTTGATCGGGATTATCGTTCCGGCACTGGAGGCCGCCGGGAACCGGCGGCTCGATTCGTTCGTAGATGGGGTCGAAGCCATGGCTGAGAAGACAACCGTCGCGGGTACCGCCACCAAGCGGGCACGCAAGGCCGTGGCAGGCGATCCAGGGGAGGGGACCGTGACCACTACCGCACGGCGCAAGAACACCACCGACACCACTCTCGTGGCCCCCGGCCGCACCCGTACCCCGGCCGGGGCCGGGGCCGCCGCCCGTACCGGCGGTGCCGAGTCGGTCGACCCGGCCGAGCTGCCGGTCCGTCCCGGCGAGGACCCGTGGACCTCCGAGGAGGTGCGCGAGCTGCACGCCGAGCTGATCAACGATCTGGAGCGGCTCCAGCAGGAGATCGACGCGGCCGAGGCGGCCATCACCGGTCTGATGCGGGACTCCAACGACGGGGCCGGCGACGACCAGGTGGACGCCGGTACGAAGAACATCTCGCGCGAGAGCGAGGTGGCGCTGGCCAACAACGCCCGCGACAGCCTCGCCCAGACCGAGCACGCGCTGGCCCGGCTGGAGGGCGTCGGATTCGGCACCTGCGAGTCCTGCGGCCAGGCCATCGGCAAGGCACGGATGCAGGCCTTCCCGCGGGCGACGCTCTGCGTCCAGTGCAAGGCCAAGCAGGAACGCCGCTGACCGCTCCGGGCGGCCGACCGGGACGACGGGAGGGGTCGGGCTTGCCGTAGGCTCGACCCCGTAACGTCGCCCGATCCGTCGGATGATCCCTCGGAGATCGGGTTTTCCACCGGCCCATCGGCCCCCCACGTCACGGCAGCGGAGCGGATCATCAGTACGCAAGGTTCCCCCCAGACGCGGGACGACTCCGTCCCCACGCCCGCCGACGTCGTGGCCCCGGCCGGGGACGTGGCCGGGCCCGGTGGCGGGGCCCCGGCCCGGCCGGAGGCCCCCGAGGCGGCCGCGGCCACCGCGCCGGCTCCGGTGTCCACCCCCGCGCCGACTCCGGCGTCGACCCCGGCAGCGCCCTTGGTCGAGCCGGCCGGGGCGAAGGAGCCGAAGGGGCGCAGGCGGATCGGCGTGCTCCTGGTCGTCGCGCTGCTCGCCTTCCTGGTCGACTTCGGCAGCAAGCTCCTGGTCGTGGCCCGGCTGGAGAACCACTCGGCGATCAAGGTGATCGGCGATGTGATGACCTTCCAGGTGATCCGCAACTCCGGCGCCGCCTTCGGCATGGGGCAGGCGCTGACCGTCGTCTTCACCATGATCGCCTCGGCCGTCATCGTGGTGATCTGGCGGATCGCCCGGCGGCTGTACAGCCTCCCCTGGGCGATCGCGCTCGGCCTGCTGCTGGGCGGCGCGCTCGGCAACCTGACCGACCGGCTGTTCCGCTCGCCCGGCGTCTTCCGCGGGCACGTGGTCGACTTCATCTCCGTCCAGCACTTCGCGGTCTTCAACCTCGCGGACTCCGCCATCGTCTGCGGCGGGATCCTGGTCGTCCTGCTCTCCTTCCGGGGCAGCAACCCGGACGGCACCGTGCACCAGCAGGCGGACAAGGGCGAGCAGGCGGACAAGGGCGAGTAGGGCGGAGCAGCCTCCGCTCCTGGGCGAGCGGGGCGGAGCCCGCCTCCGCTCCCGCCGGGCATGGCGCGGGCGGGGGTCCGCGAGTCCGGCATACTCGTACGGGTGAGTACCGCAGCGCAGACCCGAAGCCTCCCCGTTCCCGACGGCCTGGAGGGCGAACGCCTCGACGCCGCCCTCGCCCGGATGTTCGGCTTCTCCCGGACCAAGGCCGCCGAGCTGGCCGCCGAGGGCAAGGTGACGCTCGACGGCGCCGTCGCCGGCAAGTCGGACCGGGTCACCGCCGGCTCCTGGCTGGAGGTCGAGATCCCCGCCCCCGCCGCGCCGGTGCAGATCGTCGCCGAACCGGTCGACGGCATGCGCATCGTCCACGACGACGAGGACATCGTGCTCGTCGACAAGCCGGTCGGCGTCGCCGCCCACCCGAGCCCGGGCTGGACCGGCCCCACCGTGATCGGCGGGCTGGCCGCGGCCGGCTACCGGATCTCGACCTCCGGCGCCGCCGAGCGCCAGGGTGTCGTGCACCGGCTCGACGTCGGCACCTCCGGGCTGATGGTGGTCGCCAAGTCGGAGCGCGCCTACACCGACCTCAAGCGGCAGTTCCACGACCGGGTGACCGAGAAGAAGTACCACACGCTCGTCCAGGGCCACCCGGACCCGCTCAGCGGCACCGTGGACGCGCCGATCGGGCGCCACCCCAGCGCGGACTGGAAGTGGGCGGTCACCCGCGAGGGCAAGCCGTCCGTCACCCACTACGACCTGATCGAGGCCTACCGGGCCGCCTCGCTGATGGACATCAAGCTGGAGACCGGCCGCACCCACCAGATCCGGGTGCACATGTCCGCCCTGCGCCACCCCTGCGTCGGCGACATCACCTACGGGGCCGACCCGACCCTCGCCAAGCGGCTCGGGCTGACCCGGCAGTGGCTGCACGCCGTCTCGCTCGGCTTCGAGCACCCGTCGGACGGCGAGTGGGTGCAGTTCTCCAGCGAGTACCCCGCGGACCTGCGGAAGGCGCTGGACATCATCGCGTCGGAGAGCTGAGCCGGAGAGCCGAGGGAGAACCGGGATGACGGTGACGATCAGGGTCGCGCGGGGGGAGGCGGACCTCGCGCTGGTGCACGAGGTCCGGCGGGAGGTCTTCATCGTCGAGCAGGGGATCGCCGAGGAGGAGGAGTGGGACGACCTCGACCCCACCTCGGAGCACCTGCTGGCGGTCGGACCGGACGGTGAGGCCGTCGGCACGGCGCGGCTGATCTTCGGGGAGCAGGCGCTCGGGATCACCGGCGGGGTCGGCGGCCGGGTGCTGCTCGGCCGGCTCGCGGTGCTGAAGACGGCCCGGGGGACCGGGCTCGGCGCCGAGCTGGTGCGGGCCGTCGAGGCCGCGGGGCGGGCGCGCGGGGCGCGCGAGATGGAGCTGCACGCCCAGGTGCAGGCCCTCGGGTTCTACGAGCGACTCGGGTACGCGGCGGAGGGTCCGGTGTACGAGGACGCCGGGATTCCGCACCGGACGATGACCCGGGTGCTGTAGCGCCCGGAGGCGACAGACAGGGCGCGGGCCCCCGGGAGAGCTCCCGGGGGCCCGTGCGCTTCCGGGGTCCGGTGTTCTTATCGGACGCCTACTCCGGGGGCGACTACGATCACGCCCATGGAGCTCGGTGGGGCGTGGCGCCGGTGGCGAGGCCGTGGGACGGTCGCCGGACGGAGACTGGTGGCCGGGGCGGTGGCCCTGACGGCCGTCGTCGCGGTGGGGGCGGCCGCGGCCGTCGCCGCCGGGGGCGAACAGCCCGTCCGTCAGGAGGACCGGTTCCTCGCGATGGCCGAGACCCCCGGCAGCACGCAGATCGTCCAGCTCGACACCTCCTTCTTCACCACCGGCAGCAGCCCGCGCCCCGCCGTCCTGCTCGGGCACGGCTTCGGCGGCTCCAAGGAGGGCGAGCGGGAGCGTGCCCAGAAGCTCGCCCGGCAGGGGTACGCGGTGCTGACCTGGTCGGCGCGCGGCTTCGGGCGCTCCGGCGGGAAGATCGGGCTGAACGCGCCGGACCGCGAGGTCGAGGACGTCAAGCACCTGGTCGACTGGCTGGCGCAGCGCCCCGAGGTCCAGCTGGACGGGCCCGGCGACCCCCGGGTGGGCATCACCGGCGCCTCCTACGGCGGCGCGGTGGCGCTGCTCGGCTCCGCGTACGACCGGCGGATCGACGCCGTGGCCAGTGCGATCACCTGGTGGAACCTGGCCGACGCGCTGTTCCCGCAGGGGGTGCGCGGCTCGGGCGCGGTCGACGGCGTGTTCAAGAAGCTGTGGTCCGGGATCTTCTTCACCACCGGTTCGGTGGGCGAACTCGGCCCGTCCGGCGGCGCGGCGCGTCCGGCCCTCGCCCCGGAGCAGGGTGACGGGCAGGTCGGATGCGGGCGGTTCCTGGACGAGCTGTGCCGGATGTACGACCGGGTGGCGACCGCCGGGCGGGCCGACCCGGAGGCCGTGGCCCTGCTCGACCGGTCCAGCCCCTCCTCGGTCGCGGACCGGCTCAAGGTGCCCACGCTGGTGGTCCAGGGCCAGCAGGACTCGCTGTTCCCGCTCGACCAGGGCGACGCGATCGCCCGGGCGGTGGCCGCCAACGGCGCCCCGGTGGCGGTCGACTGGTTCGCGGGCGGGCACGACGGCGCGACCGACACCAGCGACCGGGTGGACGACCGGGTCACGGCCTGGTTCGACCGCTATCTGAAGGGTGCCGCGGGCGACGGCGGGGCCGGCACCGGCGCGGCGTTCCGGGTCACCCGAACCGGCGGGGTCGACTCGACCGGCTTCCAGGCGGTGCTGCGCGGGGCCACCGCCGACAGCTACCCCGGCCTCGGCGGCACCGGCTCGCGGCAGTTCGAGCTGAAGGCCCCGGACGGTGCACCCGAGCAGGTCTTCGCCAATCCGCCCGGCGGCGCGCCGTCCAACATCTCCGCCGTGCCCGGCCTCGGCGGCCTGCTCGGCCAGGCGTCCGCGCTGGGCGCCGGTCTCGCGCTGGACTTCCCCGGCCAGTTCGCCACCTTCGAATCGGCGCCGCTGGACTCCTCGGTCCACCTGACCGGGCAGCCGACGGTGCCGGTCCGGGTCCGGGCCGACCGGCCGGACGCGGTGCTCTTCGCCAAGCTGTACGACGTCGCCCCCGACGGCAAGCAGAGCCTGCCGCAGCAGCTGTCCGCCCCGCTGCGGGTGACCGGGGCGGACGCTCCCGACGGCCGGAGCGTCACCGTGGCGCTGCCCACCGTCGACCACACCTTCGACGCCGGGCACCGGCTGCGGCTGGTGCTCGCCTCCACCGACCTCGCGTACGCCTCGCCCGTCGAGCCCGCCACCTACCGGGCGGCCGTCACCGGGCCGGTCACCCTGCCCACCGTCGACGGGCTGGCCACCGAGGCCGCGCCGCTGCCGTCCCGGACCTGGGTGCTGCCGCTGGTCGCGCTGGCGCTGGCCGCCGGTCTGGTGCTGGTGCCGCGGCTGCGGGCGGCCAGGGCCGGGCGGCGCGCGCACGGACCCGCGTACGACCCGGCGCTCGCCGGGGTGCCGCTGGTGATCACCGGTCTGAGCAAGCGCTACAAGGGCGCCGCCGACCGGTACGCCGTCCGCGACCTGGGCTTCCGGGTGGAACGGGGCCAGGTGCTCGGCCTGCTCGGCCCCAACGGTGCCGGCAAGACCACCACCCTGCGGATGCTGATGGGGCTGATCCGGCCGGACGCCGGCGAGATCAGGATCTTCGGCCATCTGATCCGGCCCGGGGCACCCGTGCTCTCCCGGGTCGGCGCCTTCGTCGAGGGCGCGGGCTTCCTGCCGCACCTCACCGGGCGGGCCAATCTGCGGCTCTACTGGCAGGCCACCGGCCGTCCGGAGGCGGATGCCCACCTGGACGAGGCGCTGGCGATCGCCGGGCTCGGCGAGGCGCTGGACCGGGCGGTGCGCACCTACTCGCAGGGCATGCGGCAGCGGCTGGCGATCGCCCAGGCCATGCTCGGGCTGCCGGACCTGCTGATCCTCGACGAGCCGACCAACGGGCTCGATCCGCCGCAGATCCGCGAGATGCGCGAGGTGATGATCCGGTACGCGGCGGCCGGGCGGACCGTCATCGTCTCCAGCCACCTGCTGGCCGAGGTCGAGCAGAGCTGTACCGACCTGGTGGTGATGGACCGGGGCCGGCTGGTCACCACGGGCGCGGTCGCGGAGATCGTCGGCGCGGGCTCGCAGCTGCTGATCGGCACCGGGGCGTCGTACGGCGCGGCGGAGCTGGCGGCGGCGGCCGACAAGGTCGCCGCGCTGGACGGGGTCGGCACGGCGGAGGCCGTGGAGGGCGGGCTGCTGGTCGGACTGGACGGCATGGCGGCGAGCCGGCTGCTGGCCGAGCTGGTGCGGCTCGGGGTGCCGGTGGAGTCGGCCGGGCCGCAGCGCCGGCTGGAGGACGCGTTCCTGTCGCTGATCGGAGGTACGGCGTGAGTGCCGCGGTAGCTGAGGTGTCGGCCGATCACGCGGCCGGCTACCGGCCCGGACGGACGCTGCCGTTCCGGGTCGAGGTGGTCCGCCAGCTGCGGCGGCGCCGCACGATGGTGATCGGCGGGGTGCTGGCCGCGATGCCGCTGGTCGTGCTGGCGGCGTTCGCGGTGGCCGGGACGCCAGGGCGGGCCGACCGGACCACGTTCATCGAGCTCGCGACCTCGTCCGGGCCGAACTTCGCGACCACCATGCTCTTCATGGGCACCGGCTTCATGCTGGTGATCCCGGTGGCGCTGTTCTGCGGTGACACGGTGGCCTCGGAGGCCAGCTGGTCCTCGCTGCGGTACCTGCTGGCCGCGCCGGTGCCGAGGGCGCGGCTGCTGATGCGCAAGTTCCTGGTCGGGCTGCTGTTCTCGGCGGCGGCCGTGGTGCTGCTGCCGCTGGTCGGGCTGGCGGTCGGCACGGCGGCGTACGGCTGGGGCGACCTGCGGCTGCCGGCCGGGGCCAGCCTGACCGCGGGCGAGGCGCTGCCCCGGCTGGCGGTCGCGGTGGCGTTCGTGTTCCTGAGCGAGGTCGTGATCGCGGCGCTGGCGTTCTGGCTCTCCACGGCCACCGACGCGCCGCTGGGGGCGGTCGGCGGGGCGGTGTTCGCCTCGATCGGCGCCGGGGTGCTGGACGCCATCACCGCGCTGGGCGACCTGCGGGCCTGGCTGCCGGCGCACTGGCAGTGGGCGTGGGCGGACGCGCTGCAGCCGCGGATGGAGTGGGGCGGGATGGTGCAGGGGGTCTCGCTGTCGCTGTCCTACGCGGTGGTGCTGCTGGCGCTCGCGTTCCGGGGCTTCGCGCGCAAGGACGTGGTGTCGTAGCGGACGCCGGGAGAGTGGCCCCGCCCGCCGGGGGACGGCGGGCGGGGTCCGTCGCTGGTGGGACTACTTGACGGGGGAGTAGACCCGCTCGATCTGCTGGGTGCCGGACTTGGTGCGGTAGGAGCGCGACCACTTGGTGGTGGCGTCCTTGCGGGTCCGGTCGGAGAGGACGTAGTAGTCCATCTGGGTCTGGGCCGGGGTGACCTCCAGGACGCCGTAGCCGTGGGAGTCGAGGTCGACCCACTGGACGTGGCGGTTGGCGGCCTTGATCGCGGCGGCGGCGACCAGCGAGAGGGTCTGCGGCGCGACCTTGAGGAAGTCGTCGATGTTGTCCGAGGTGACCGAGGTGACCACGAACTCGGTGGCGACGCTGCCCGACAGCGGGTAGGTGGCGGCCTCCTCGGGGACGTCCGAGGCCCAGGCCGAGTGGATGTCGCCGGTCAGGAAGACGGTGTTGGTGATGCCGTTCGACTTCAGGTGGCCGAGCAGCTCGCGGCGGTCGTGGGTGTAGCCGTCCCACTGGTCGGTGTTGACGGCCAGGCCCTCGCCGGGCAGGCCGAGCAGCTTGGCCAGCGGGCGCAGCAGGTAGTCCGGCAGCGAGAAGAGGGCGACCGGGGAGATCATCACCTCGTTGCCGATCAGGCGCCAGGCGGTGTCGGAGGCGGCGAGGCCGGACTTCAGCCAGTCCATCTGGGCGCGGCCGGTGAGGGTGCGGTCGGCCGAGTCGACGTCGCCGTTGCCGACCTTGACCTGCTGGGAGCGGAACGAGCGCTGGTCCATCAGGTGCAGGTCGGCGAGCTTGCCGTAGCGCAGGCGGCGGTAGGTGGTGCCGGCGATGGACGGGCGGACCGGCATCCACTCGAAGTAGGCCTGCTTGGCGGCAGCCATCCGGGCCGTCCAGTCGCCCTCGGTGCCCGGGGTGTGGTTCTCGGCGCCGCCGGACCAGGCGTCGTTGGCGAACTCGTGGTCGTCCCAGATCGCGATGGTCGGGATCTGCGCGTGCAGCGCCTGGAGGTCCTCGTCCGTCTTGTAGCGGCCGTGCCGGGTGCGGTAGTCGGAGAGGCTGAGGATCTCGTGGGTGGGGGCGTGCGGGCGGACCACGGAGCCGCGGGCGCAGAACTCGCCGCTCTTGTACTCGTAGATGTAGTCGCCGAGGAAGAGGAAGGCGTCGAGGTCGCCGCGGGCGGCGAGGTGGCGGTAGGCCGAGAAGTAGCCGGCCTCCCAGTTGGCGCAGGAGGCGACGCCGAAGCGGAGCCGGTCGAGGGCGGCGTCGGTGGCCGGGGTGGTGTGGGTGCGGCCGACGGGGGAGGCCACGGTGCCCGCGGTGAAGCGGTACCAGTAGGCGGTGTCCGGGGTGAGGCCGCGGACGTCCACCTTGACGGTGTGGTCGGTGGCGGCGTCGCTGGTCACGGTGCCGCTGGCGGCGATCCGGGTGAAGCCCTTGTCGGCGGCTATCTCCCAGCGGACCTCGGTGCCGGCGCCGAGGCCGGAGCCGGGCACCGCCTCGGGGGCGGGGGTGACCCGGGTCCAGAGCAGGATGCCGTCGGGCAGCGGGTCGCCCGAGGCGACGCCGTGGAGGAACTGCGGGGCGGTGGCGGCCTGGGCGGTGGCGCCGAGGGCGAGCGGCAGGGCGGCGGCGCCCGCGACGACGGCGGTGGCCTTGAGCACCTGGCGTCGGTGGGGGCGGGCGGCGGTCATGTCATTGACAAGGTCAGTCACGGCGGACAGGCTACCGGCGGGTAATGCAGTGTTCCATATGCTGAACTGACTGTTCGTTGTCGCTTCACCGTGACGTGACGTCCCGCCACCCCGCCGGGTGGGCGCGGCCACCCGGCGGACATGCGCGATGATGGGAGGCTGTTCCGGCCCCCGTCGCAAGGAAGTCCCGCCCGTGGCACACGTCCTGCTCCTCCACTCCGTGTACGGCCTGCGCCCCGCCGTCCACACCGCCGCCGACCGGCTGCGCGCCGCCGGGCACACCGTGCACACCCCCGACTTCCTCGACGGGCGGACCTTCGACGACGTCGAGGAGGCCATGGCCCACAAGGAGGAGATCGGCAGTGACGAACTGCTGCGCCGGGCCGTCGGGGCCGCGGCTCCGCTGCTGGGCACCGGGACACCGCTCGTCTACGCCGGCCTCTCGCTCGGCGGCTCGCTCGCCCAGAACCTCGCGCTCGCCGACGAGAAGGCCCTCGGTCTGCTGCTCCTGCACGGCACCTCGGACATCCGCGAGGACGCGGCCACCGCGATCCCGGTCCAGCTGCACGTGGCCGAGCCGGACCCGTTCGAGTCGGAGGACTGGCTGAACGCCTGGTACCTGGGGATGCGCAAGGCCGGCGCGGACGTGGAGGTGCACCGCTACCGCGGCGCCGGGCACCTCTTCACCGACCCGGAGCTGCCGGACTACGACGCCGAGGCGGCGGAGCAGGCGTGGGCGGTCGCGCTGGACTTCCTGGCGGAGCTGGACGCCGCGTAGGGCGTGGCTTTTGTTGCGCAGGAAGTCGGCGTGGCCGACTTCCTGCGCGGGACTCGGCTTCGGTCTGCCCGGACCTCACGGCTCCAGACGGTGCGGGCCGCGGAACAGGAACGTGACCTCGCGGAGGCTGGGGACGTCGAGCAGGAGCATCAGCAGCCTGCCGAGACCCAGTCCGAATCCGCCGTGCGGCGGGGTGCCGAAGCGGAAGCAGTCGAGGTAGCCGGCGAGCGGCCCGGTGTCCATGCCCTTCTCGCGGGCCTGGGCGACCAGGCGCTCGTGGCGGTGCTCGCGCTGGGCGCCGGTGGTGATCTCGACGCCCTTCCACAGCAGGTCGAAGGACTCGGTGACGGTGGGGTCGTCCTCGGGCCGCAGGTGGTAGAAGGGGCGGACCGAGGCGGGGAAGCGGGTGACGAAGACGAACTCGTGCCCGGTCTCCTCGGCGACGAGGCTGGAGAGCCTGCGCTCGCCCTCGGGGTCGAGGTCCTCCTTGACACCCTCGGGGTCCCAGCCGGCGGCCCGGAGCCGGGTGAGGGCGTCGGCCATCGTGATGCGGGGGAACGGTGCCTCGGGGACGACGATCCGGGCGCCGAAGTGCTCGGCGACGGCGTCGCCGTGTCGCTCCGAGACCCGCTGAAGAACGCGCCGGAGGAGGCGTTCCTCGAAGGCCATGACGTCCTCGACGCCGTCGATCCAGGCGAGTTCGGCGTCGACGCCGGTGAACTCGGTGGCGTGGCGGGAGGTGAAGGACGGCTCGGCACGGAAGACGGGGCCGATCTCGAAGACCTTGTCGATGCCGCCCGCGATGGCCATCTGCTTGTAGAACTGCGGGGACTGGGCGAGGTAGGCGGTGCGGTCGAAGTAGTCGACCTTGAAGACCTCCGCCCCGGACTCGGAGGCGGTGCCCATGAGCTTCGGGGTGTGCAGCTCGGTGAAGCCCTCCTCGGCGGTGACCTCGCGCATGGCCTGCTCGACGGTCGTCTGGACGGCGAACACGAGCTGCTGTGAGGGCCTGCGGACGTCGAGGAAACGCCAGTCGAGGCGCTGGTCCAGGCCGGTGTTCTCGTCGATGGGCAGCTTCGGCTCGGCGGGCGACACGACCTCCACGCGTTCGGGGACGATCTCCAGACCGCCGAGCTTGACGTGGGGGTTGCCGACGACCTTGCCGGTGATCTTCACGGCGGACTCGGTGGTGACACCCTCGAAGGCCGCCTCGATCCCGTCGCCCTCACCGCCCCGGGCGTGGGTGACCTGGACGAGGCCGGTGTGGTCGCGGACCAGCACGAACTGCATGCGCCGCTGGAGGCGGAGGGTGTTGATCCAGCCGTAGACGGTGACCGTCCCGTCGAGGTGGCTGGGAAGGTCTGCGACGAGGGTGCGCGTCATGGTTGGCAACTCCCTGATTGCGGGCGCGTTGGTCGCGCCACTGGTTCGGGCGGTAGACGGCCACCCGGGGACTGGCGTCACGATAGCCGGAGGGGTCGCGCGGGTGCCTCCGGATTAAGGCGTCCGTGATCGAGCGCGGCCGGACTTGGCAAAGTGCCGGGGGAACTGGCCAGCCCAGGGCGGCGGTTCGGTCCCTCTGGTGGCTCAGCCGAGGTGGGGGTACGTGCCGGTGAGGTAGTCGCCGATCTGCTGGCGCATGCTGGGGTGGATGTCGTAGCCGTCGAGTTCGGCGGGTTGGACGAAGCGGATACCGTCGGCTTCGTCGTTGATGGTCGGCGAACCGCCGACGGGGCGGCCGATGTAGGTGTTCTCGTACTGCTGGCGGATCTCGCCGTCGGTGTAGGCGACGATGTGGCGGGGGTTGGTGTAGACCCCGAGGAAGCCGGTGATCTCGGCGACGATGCCGGTCTCCTCCAAGCACTCGCGTACCGCGCACTGGGCGGCCGTCTCGCCGATGTCCTGCGCGCCGCCGGGAAGCGCCCACTGGCCGGTGTCACGGCGACGCTGCAGCAGGACGGCGCCCTCGCCGTCCACGACGAGCAGGTTGCTGGCGGGGATAAGGGTGTTCGCCTCGGGGGCGTCGGGGTCGTTGTAGTACTCGGTCCTGCCCATGCCCGGCGGTCTCCTTCTGGTGGTCCGGGCACTACGTGATCGTGTGCCCCAACTGGGTCTGGCCCGATCTTCGGTGTTCGACCGGGTGGGCCGGTCGGCTTATGAGGCGGGCGATACGCGGGAAGGGTTCGGCCGCCTTCGTCGTGCGCGACGAAGGCGGCCGCGAGGGTGGGTTCAGCGCAGGTGGTCGAAGGCGCCGGACTTCGCGCCGTCGAGGAGGGCGCCGATTTCGGCGCGGGTGTAGACGAGTGGGGTCTGCGTCGGGGTCTTGGAGTCGCGGATGGCGATGAACTGGCCGACGGTGCCGAACTCCACGCAGTTGTCGCTGCCGCCGCTGAACGGGGACTTCTCCCAGATGACGTCGGAGAAGTCGATCTCGGCGGGGTCGGGCTTGTTGATCACGTGCGCTTCTCCTTGAGCAAGCTGGTCAGACGGGCATGGGTCTCGAGCGGGCCGAGAGTGCGCGCTCGCAGGTGGTCGAAGACCTCGGTGTAGTGATCGACCTCATCCGCACCCTCGAAGTACACCGAGTTGGGGCCATTCTCCATCCACACGACTTCCGGGTTGGGGTCGGGAAAGCCCATCAGAACGAACGGGCCGTCGAGGCCTGATGGCGCTGGATTCCAGCGCCGGATTCGCCGTACTTCGGTGGTCTGCGCGCTGGTGGAGGTGGGGATTCCGGGGCGGGGGAGGATGGGGGTGTGACGAGGATGAATGACGGGCGGTATGCGCCGGCGGGGTCGTTGGTCGGGATGGTGCAGCGGGGGCGGGGGCTCGGGGCGCGGATGGTGGCGGAGGATCCGCGGGGGACGGCCGAGGTGGTCGAGGTGTGTGCGCGCTGGGACTGGCGGTGGGACGACGCCGACCAGCGGGCGGTGTATCTGGCGCGGTTGGCGCGGGATACGGGGGTGGGGGGCGATCTTCCTGAGGCCGTGGAGGGGCGGCGGCATGAGGAGGAGGACGTCGAGGTGGAAGAAGGCGACGTCGGGGCGCTGGTGGAGCGGCTGGAGCGGGAGTGGGTGGAGAAGCGCTGGTGCGGGCCGGTGCGTACGGCGCGGGCGTTGGCGGGGTTCGGGGCGGAAGCCAGGGGCGCGGTGTCGCTGCTGCGGCGGTTCTGGTTGTGGACGCCGCACTCGCACGAGCGGGTGGGGTATCTGGAGGCGTTGGCGGCCATTGAGCCCGCGGGGTTGGGCGGGATCTATGAGGAGTGTCTTTGGGACTGCGAGGAGGACGCGCGGCTGCTGGGGGTGGAGCGGGCTCCTGACGGGGCGGAGGTGAGGGAGAGGTTGAGGTACTTGGCGGAGGACGGGTTGGAGGAGCCTGCGGTCAGGGCCGCCGCCGGGGAGCGGCTGGCGGCCCTGACCGGGTAGGGCTAGAGGCCCGGGATGCGGCCGTTGCGGTAGAGGTCGACGAAGAGCTGGTGGTCGGCGCGGGCGCGGGCCCCGTACGCGTGGGCGAAGTCGACGAGCATCGCTGTGAAGCCCGCCTCGTCGCGGGTGATGGCCTCGTGGATGGCGTGCTCGGTGGAGAACGGGACCAGGGTGTGGCCGCTGGACGATTCATCGGCGGCCGCGTGCATGGTGGCGGTGGCGCGGCCCAGATACCGGGTGACGGCGAGCAGGTCGGGGAGTTCGTTGAGGTCCCGCCAGTCGAGGTCGGTCGCGTACGGGGACACCTCGGCGACCAGCTGGCCGCGGCCGCGCAGTGTGGTGTACCCGAGCCACGGGTCGCTGTGGGACTGGAGGGCGCGCTGGGAGATGACCGTGCGGTGGCCCTCGTGCTCGAAGTAGTCGGCGATCGCCGGGTCCGTGACGTGACGCGACACGGCCGGGGTCTGGCCCTGCTTCATGTAGATGATCACATCGTTCTCAAGGGCGTCGGTGTGGCCTTCGAGGAGGACGTTGTAGGAAGGGAGCCCCGCCGAACCGATGCCGATGCCGCGGCGGCCGACCACGTCCTTGACCCGCAGGGCGGTGGGGCTGACCCGGGAGGAGGGCGGGAGGGTGGCCAGGTACCGCTCGAAGGCGGCGAGGACCTCGGCCTTGGTGGGCTCGTCCAGTTCGAACGCGCCGCCGCCGAGGCGGAAGCGGCGGTCGTAGTCCTCGACCACGGTGTCGCCGTCGAGCAGGGAGACCCGGGTCTGCAGCCGGGCCTGCCGGAGGGTGGCGAGGATCGGGCCGGTGGCGGTGTCCAGGGTGTACGGGTCGGCGTCGCCGGAGGTGACGTGGGCGGCGATCCGGGCCCGGTACGCCTCGGCGAAGGCGGTGACCAGTTCGGTGATGGTCGTGTCCGAGAGGGCCTTGGCGTAGCCGATCAGCGCGAGCGAGGCGGCGAGCCGCTGGACGTCCCAGGTGAAGGCGCCGACGTAGGCCTCGTCGAAGTCGTTGACGTTGAACACGAGCCGGCCCTCGGCGTTGAGGTAGGTGCCGAAGTTCTCCGCGTGGAGGTCGCCGTGGATCCAGACCCGGCCGGTGCGGTCGTCGAGGAAGGGCGCGCCGTAGGAATCGAACGGGGCGGTGGTGAGGTCCGCGTAGTAGAGGGCGGCGGTGCCCCGGTAGAAGGCGAACGCGGAGGCGGCCATCTTGCGGAACTTCACCCGGAACGCCGCCGGGTCCTGGGCGAGGAGGTCGCCGAAGGCCGTGTCGAAGACGCCGAGGATGGTCTCGGCACGGTCGGTGGCGGGGGTCGGCTGGTGCGACATTCGGGATCCTTCGGGCTCGGCGGGTGGCCGGGAACAGGGCAGCCCCAGGAGGCTAGAGTAGGAGCGTGAACGTGTGAGTGCTGGTCCGGGCCCCGTGAGTGGCTCGGGCCGCAATTGTTTCCGGGCGTCCTCCGTGACCTGCGCGTTCGCCGGCCCCCCACCTGCCAGCACGAGCCTACGGAGGCCCCGCCTTGAGCGATCAGCCGTTCGCGCATCTGCACGTCCACACCGAGTACTCGATGCTGGACGGCGCAGCCCGGCTGAAGCAGATGTTCAAGGAGGTCGAGCGGCTGGGGCAGACCCATGTCGCGATGACCGACCACGGCAACATGTACGGCGCCGCGGAGTTCCACAAGCAGGCCACCGGCGCGGGCATCACCCCGGTGATCGGCATCGAGGCGTACGTCGCCCCGGAGTCCCGTTCGAACACCAAGCGGATCCTGTGGGGCCAGCCGCACCAGAAGAGGGACGACGTCTCGGCGTCCGGCGCCTACACCCACAAGACGATCTGGGCCCGGAACAAGGAGGGCCTGCACAACCTCTTCAAGCTGACCTCGCGCTCGTACTCCGAGGGCTGGCTGGTCAAGTGGCCGCGGATGGACAAGGAGCTGATCTCCGAGCTGTCCGGCGGTCTGATGGCGACCACCGGCTGTCCGTCCGGCGAGGTGCAGACCCGGCTGCGCCTCGGGCAGTTCGACGAGGCGCTGCGGTCGGCCGGCGAGTACCAGGAGATCTTCGGCAGGGAGAACTACTTCCTGGAGCTGATGGACCACGGGCTCGACATCGAGAAGCGGGTCCGGGACGGGCTGATCGAGATCGGGCGCAAGCTCGGCATCCCGCCGGTGGTCACCAATGACTCGCACTACACCACCGAGGCCGACGCCGGCGCGCACGACCTGCTGCTCTGCGTGCAGACCGGCAAGAACCTCTCCGACCCGGACCGCTTCCGGTTCGACGGCACCGGCTACTACATCAAGTCGGCCGCCGAGATGTACGCGCTGGACCAGTCGGACGCCTGGCAGGAGGGCTGCCGCAACAGCCAGCTGCTGGTCGCCTCGCGGGTCGACACCGCGGGCATGTTCGAGTTCCGCAACCTGATGCCGCGCTTCCCGATCCCGGAGGGCTTCGAGTCGGAGGCGGAGTTCTTCAGGTCGCAGGTCTGGCAGGGCATGGAGTGGCGCTTCCCGAACGGGTACGACGAGGAGCACAAGAAGCTCGCCGAGTACGAGATGGACACCATCGTCCAGATGGGGTTCCCGGCGTACTTCCTGGTGGTCGCGGACTTCATCATGTGGGCGAAGGGGCAGGGCATCGCGGTGGGCCCCGGCCGCGGTTCGGCGGCCGGCTCGCTGGTCGCGTACGCCATGGGCATCACCGACCTCGACCCGATCCCGCACGGTCTGATCTTCGAGCGCTTCCTCAACCCCGAGCGCATCTCCATGCCCGATGTCGACATCGACTTCGACGAGCGCCGGCGCGGTGACGTGATCCGGTACGTGACCGAGAAGTGGGGATCCGACAAGGTCGCCATGATCGTCACCTACGGCACCATCAAGGCGAAGGCCGCCATCAAGGACTCCTCGCGGGTCCTCGGCTACCCCTACGCGATGGGTGACCGGATCACCAAGGCGATGCCGCCGGACGTCATGGGCAAGGGCATCCCGCTGTCCGGCATCACGGACAGCAGCCACCCGCGCTACAGCGAGGCGGGCGAGATCCGCGGGCTGTACGAGAACGACCCCGATGTGCGGAAGGTGATCGACACCGCGCGCGGCATCGAGGGCCTGATCCGCCAGCCCGGTGTGCACGCGGCGGGCGTCATCATGTCCGCCGAGCCGCTGACCGACCACATCCCGGTCTGGACCCGGCACACCGACGGCGTCACCATCACGCAGTTCGACTACCCCACCTGTGAGGGCCTCGGCCTTCTCAAGATGGACTTCCTCGGCCTGCGCAACCTGACGATCATGGACGACGCCGTCAAGGCGATCGAGAAGAACAAGGGCATCAAGATCAATCTTCTTGAGCTGCCCCTGGACGACAAGCCGACCTACGAACTGCTGGCCCGGGGCGACACGCTCGGCGTCTTCCAGCTCGACGGCGGCCCGATGCGCTCGCTGCTGCGGCTGATGAAGCCCGACAACTTCGAGGACATCTCCGCCGTGCTGGCGCTGTACCGGCCGGGCCCGATGGGCGTCAACTCCCACACGAACTACGCGCTGCGCAAGAACGGCCAGCAGGAGATCACCCCGATCCACCCGGAGCTGGAGGAGCCCCTGGAGGAGGTGCTCCGGCCCACCTACGGCCTGATCGTCTACCAGGAGCAGGTGCAGAAGGCGGCGCAGATCCTGGCCGGCTACTCGCTCGGCCAGGCCGACCTGTTGCGCCGGGCGATGGGCAAGAAGAAGAAGGAGATCCTGGACGCGGAGTTCGTCCCGTTCCAGAAGGGCTGCCGGGAGCGCGGCTACTCGGACGCGGCGATCCAGGCGGTGTGGGACGTCCTGGTCCCCTTCTCCGGCTACGCGTTCAACAAGGCGCACACGGCGGGGTACGGGCTGGTCTCGTACTGGACGGCGTACCTCAAGGCCAACTACCCGGCCGAGTACATGTCGGGCCTGCTGACCTCGGTCAAGGACGACAAGGACAAGTCGGCGGTCTACCTCAACGAGTGCCGCAAGATGGGCATCAACGTCCTGCCGCCGGACGTCAACGAGTCGGACGCGGACTTCACCCCGCACGGGGACACCACGGTGCGGTTCGGTCTGACCGCCATCCGCAACGTCGGCGGGCCGGTCGTGGAGTCGATGATCCGGACCAGGAGGGCCAAGGGGAAGTTCGCCTCCTTCCCGGACTTCCTGGACAAGGTGGAGTCGGTGGTCTGCAACAAGCGGACCGTCGAATCGCTGATCAAGGCCGGCTCCTTCGACTCGCTCGGGCACACCCGCAAGGGCCTGAGCGCGGAGTTCGAGCCGATGATCGACAACGTGGTGGGCATCAAGCGCAAGGAGGCGGAGGGGCAGTTCGACCTCTTCGGCGGCGACGCGACCAGCGACGAGCCGACCTTCGGGCTGGACGTCGTCTTCTCCGAGGAGGAGTGGGAGAAGTCCTTCCTGCTCGCCCAGGAGCGGGAGATGCTGGGCCTGTACGTCTCCTCGCACCCGCTGCACGGCATCGAGCACGTTCTCGCGGAGAAGGCGGACTGCGCGGTGGCGGAGCTCGCCGAGCGGCCGGACGGCTCGATCGTCACCATCGGCGGCATCATCTCGGGCCTCCAGCGGAAGATGACCAAGCAGGGCAACGCCTGGGCGATCGCGACGGTCGAGGACCTCGCGGGCTCGATCGACTGCATGTTCTTCCCGGCCAGCTACCAGCTGGTGTCCTCGCAACTGGTCGAGGACGCGGTGGTGTTCGTCCGGGGCAAGGTGGACAAGCGGGAGGACGTGCCGCGGCTGATGGGGATGGAGCTGACCGCCCCCGACCTGTCGAACGCGCACGCCGAGCCGCCGATCGTCATCATCATCCCGGACGGCAAGGTGACGCCGCCGCTGGTGGCGCGGCTCGGCGAGGTGCTGAGCAGCCACCGGGGGACGACGGAGGTCCGGGTCCGGCTGGAGGAGCCGCACCGGACGACGGTGCTGCGGCTGGACCGGCACCGGGTGAAGTCGGACCCGGCGCTGTTCGGCGATCTCAAGCAGCTGCTCGGGCCGAGCTGTCTGGCCGCCAACGGGGCGGGCGGTACGGGGAGCTGACGCTGCTGCCGGGGGCGCCGCCCGGGCGCCGGGCGGCCCCGGCTCAGGCGGAGTTGCGCAGCGGGGCCGGGACGGCGGTGTGCAGGGCGGAGACGAAGGCGGAGATCGCCGGGTGGGCCCCGGCGCCGGCCCGGAAGGCGGCGCGGGTGCGGCGGTACATCGGCAGTCGGGTGAGGACGACCCCGGGCGGGGGCCGGTCGATGCCGAGGTGGGGGACCAGGGCCACGCCCTGACCGGCCGCCACCAGGGCGAGCACGGTGGCGAAGTCGTCGATCCGGTGGCGGATCCGGGGCGCGAAGCCGGCGCTCTCGCAGGCCCGGACGGCCATGCTGTGGCACAGGGTGCCGGGCGGGGAGAGGATCCACGGTTCGGCGCGCTGGTCGGCGACGGTGCCGGGGGCGCGGGCGGCGAGGTACATCGGTTCGGTGAAGACGGGCCGGGTCATCGCCAGGCCGGGTTCCGGGTCGGCCGGGACCAGGTCGTACTCGTGCACCAGCGCGACGTCCAGCTCGCCGGCCCGCAGTGCCGCCGCGACCTCGGCCGGGTCGACCTCGGTGACCATCGGCTCCAGCCCCGGGTGCCAGCCGGCCAGTTCGGCGAGCACGGCCGGGACGATCGCGCGGGCCGCCGACGGGTAGGTGCCGATCCGCAGCGGGCCGGCCAGGCCCTCACGGGCGTGGGCGAGTTCGGCGCCCGCCTGCTCCAGCCGTTCGAGCACGGCCTCGGCGTGCCGGACCAGGTTGCGGCCGGCGGGGGTGAGGACGACCCGGCGGCCGGTGCGTTCGAGCAGCGGGACGCCGGCCTCCTTCTCCAGTACGGACAGCTGCTGGGACACCGCCGAGGCGCTGAAGCTGAGCGCCTCGGCGACGGCGGCGATGGTGCCGAGGTGGGCGAGTTCGCGCAGCAGGCGCAGGCGTCGGACATCGAGCATCGGCCCAGCTTACGAGAAGCGTCGGAAACATGAACTGGACCTGGGGGATCGCCCGGCCGCAGGATCGTGGGCATGGAACTCAAGGGCATTCTCGTCCCCCTGGTCACCCCGTTCGCGGCCGACGGCTCGGTGGCGCTGGACGCGCTGGAGAAGCTGGCCGGCTCGCTGCTGGACGAGGGCGCGGCCGGTCTGGTCGCGCTCGGATCTGGTCGCGCTCGGCACCACCGGCGAGCCGGCCGCGCTGAGCGCGGACGAGCGGCAGGCGGTGGTCGGGGTCAGCGCGGCGGTCTGCGCCGCCAGGGGCGTGCCGCTGCTGGTCGGCGCGGGCGGGCCGGGCACCGCCCTGGCCGCCGAGGAGCTGGCCGGGCTGGCCGGGCGGGTGCCGGGGGTGGCGGGCGCGCTGGTCACCGTGCCCTCCTTCGTCCGGCCGGGCGAGG
Organism: Streptomyces sp. NRRL S-495; assembly: GCF_000966955.1. Lineage (NCBI taxonomy): Bacteria > Bacillati > Actinomycetota > Actinomycetes > Kitasatosporales > Streptomycetaceae > Streptomyces > Streptomyces sp. NRRL S-495. The sequence continues at coordinate 26,016 of NZ_JZWY01000039.1, read as the reverse complement.
CCGGGACGGTGGCGCACTTCCGGGCGCTGGCCGAGGCCAGTTCGGTGCCGCTGGTCTTCTACCACATCCCCTACCGGACCGGGCAGCAGCTGTCGGGCGCCGCGCTGCTGGAACTGGCCGCGCTGCCCGGGGTGGTGGGCGTGAAGTACGCGACGGGCGGGGTGGACCAGGCGGCGGTGGAGCTGCTGGCCGCCGCTCCGGCCGGGTTCTCGGTGCTGGGCGGGGACGACGCGGTGCTCGCGCCGCTGCTCGCGCTGGGCGCGGCCGGTGGCATCCTGGCCTCCGCCCACCTGGCCACCGCGCACTGGGTCGAGCTGGCCGAGGCGTGGCGGGCCGGGGACGCGGCGCGGGCCCGGGCGCTGGGTCACCGGCTGGCCGGGCTGGCGGTGGCGGCCTTCGCGGCGCCGAACCCGGCGGTGGTCAAGGGGGTGCTGCACGCGCAGGGGCGGATCCCGACGCCGGACGTGCGGCTGCCGCTGCTGCCGGCCGGTCCGGCGGAGGTCGAGCGGGCGCTGGAACTCCTCAGTGGTCTGGACCACTGAGGACCACAGGATGGAATACCCGGCCGTCCGATGCCCGTGACAAGGCATGATGGGCGGAGTGCGGCCGTGAACGGCGACATCAAGAGGAGTAGACGGATGAAGATCGGCATTGTCGGGGCCACCGGTCAGGTCGGCGGCGTGGTCCGCGAGATCCTGGCGCAGCGCGCGGGCCTCCCGGGTGGCGTCGGCCCGGTGGAGCAGCTGCGGCTGTTCGCCTCGGCCCGCTCGGCCGGCCGCACCCTGCCCTGGCAGGGCACCGAGATCACCGTCGAGGACGCGGCCACGGCCGACTACACCGGCCTGGACATCGTGATCTTCTCCGCCGGCGGCTCCACCTCCAAGGAGCTCGCCCCCAAGGCCGCCGCCGCGGGCGCCGTCGTCATCGACAACTCCTCCGCCTGGCGCCGCGACCCCGAGGTCCCGCTGGTCGTCTCCGAGGTCAACCCGCAGGCCATCGCCGACCGCCCCAAGGGCATCGTCGCCAACCCGAACTGCACCACCATGGCGGCCATGCCCGTGCTGCGCCCGCTGCACGACGAGGCCGGCCTCGCCGCCCTGGTCGTCTCCACCTACCAGGCCGTCTCCGGCAGCGGCGTGGCCGGCGTGGCCGAGCTCCAGGACCAGGCCGCCAAGGTCGTCGACGGCGCCGCCGCGCTCGCCCACGACGGCTCCTCGGTCGAGTTCCCCGAGCCCAAGGTCTACAAGCGCCCGATCGCCTTCAACGTCGTCCCGCTGGCCGGCTCGATCGTCGAGGACGGCTCCAACGAGACCGACGAGGAGCAGAAGCTCCGCCACGAGAGCCGCAAGATCCTCGGCATCCCCGAGCTCAAGGTGGCCGGCACCTGCGTGCGCGTCCCGGTCTTCTCCGGCCACTCGCTGCAGATCAACGCCCGCTTCGAGCGTCCGATCAGCCCCGAGCGCGCGGTCGAGCTGCTCACCGGCGCCCCCGGCGTCGAGCTGAGCGAGATCCCCACCCCGCTCCAGGCCGCCGGCCAGGACCCGAGCTACGTCGGCCGGATCCGGGTCGACGAGACGGTCGAGAACGGCCTGTCGCTGTTCATCTCCAACGACAACCTGCGCAAGGGCGCCGCGCTCAACGCCGTCCAGCTGGCCGAGCTGGTCGCCGCCGAGCTCCGGGGCTGACCTGCCGCATCGCGTCGAAGGGCCCCGTCCACGACCGGACGGGGCCCTTCGGCCTGTCGCGGGACAGCGGCGGAGCCCGAGGTTCGGCGGGCGGGTCAGTGGGAAAAGGTGACCCAACGATCGGGCGGCAGCGGGCACCCCCTCACCCCACCCCGCCCGGCCGCCGGGCGGAGCGCGCCCACCCCGGCACCGTCGGCCCGGCGGAGCCCCCCCCCCGAGGGCGAGCGGAAAGAGGTGCGCGATGGACCGCTGTGTCGTCCTCGTGGATGCCGGATACCTGCTGGGCGCCGCCGCCAGCCTGCTCGCCGGTGACCCGTCCCGCTCCAAGGTCACCGTCGACCACATCGCGCTGATCGCCGCCCTGCGCGAACGCGCCGAGGCCGAGACCGGCCTCCCGCTGCTGCGGATCTACTGGTTCGACGCCGCGCCCGAGCGCCGCCCGATGCCCGAGCACCGGCGGCTGCGGGTGCTGCCCCGGGTCACCGTCCGGCTCGGCGCGCTCACCCGGGCCGAGGGGCGCTGGGTGCAGAAGGGCGTCGACGCCGCGATGCTGATCACCGGCGACGGGGACCTGCTGCCCGGCATGATGTCCGCCAAGGAGCACGGCGTGGTCGTCCACCTCTGGGCGCTCCAGGCCGCCGACGGCGACTTCAACCAGTCCGAGGACCTGGTCGGCGAGGCCGACGAACGCCGGGTGCTGGACCGCGAGTGGATCGAAGGGTCTTTCAGCCTGCGCGACACCGCCAGCGTCTTCCCCGCCCCCGGCGCCCGGCACGACATCGCCAAGATCCTCGCCGCCCCGCCCGCCGCGCCCCCGACCGGACTGCCCGGCCCGCTGCCCGCCGAGCCGGCGCCCGGCCGTCCCGCCGCCGGGGTGCCCGCCGCGGCCGTCGCCACCGCGGTCGCCGCCGGCCCGGCCGTCGACGGACGCCCCCAGCCGGCCGCCACCGCCGTCGGGCTCAAGGTCGTCCCCACCCCCAAGGACCTCGCCGGGCGCAGCGCCGACCGGCAGGCCACCGCCGCCGACCGCCACCAGACCGGCCCGGTGCTGCGCTGGTCCTCCGACCGGGGCTGGATCGAGCGGCCCGCCCAGGAGCCCGCCGTCACCGCCGGGGACGGCCTGCCCACCCTCGCCCAGCTCACCACGGCCGAGCAGCGCTGGGCCGACCGCGAGGAGGACATCACCTCCATCGGCGGCGACGCCCACGAGGTGGGCCAGGTCTTCGCCCGCCGCTGGACCACCCGGGCCGGCGACGTCGAACGGCTCACCGTCCTGTGGCCCGACTACCCCCGGATCCCGCACCGGGTCGACGGCGAGCTGCTGCGCTACGCCGCCCGGTTCGGGCTGCTCGCGCACAAGGACGACCAGATCGACGAGCACGACCGGTACGCGATCCGGGCCGGATTCTGGAAGGAGCTCGCCGCCCGCGTCCCCGGCGGGAACCTGGTCGTGGTCGACGACTGACCCCGGCGGGCGACCGGGGCCGGGGCGGACCGGGCCCCGTTGTCCGGTTCGCCGGTTGCACCGCGTAGAGTCTTCGGTCGTGAGCGAGTCGGCCGGGCGGGCACCCCAGAACACCGCGCCGTGCTGCGCCGTACGGGACCTGGTACGGACGTACCGCGCCGGGCGCGGCGGCGCCGCCGAGACGGTCCGGGCCAACGACGGCATCAGCCTGACCGTCCGGCAGGGCGAGATCTTCGGCCTGCTCGGACCCAACGGCGCGGGCAAGTCCACCCTGGTCCGTCAGCTCACCGGCCTGCTGCGGCCCGACTCCGGCAGCATCGAGATCCTCGGCCACGACGTGGTCCGGCACCCCGAGCGGGCCGCCCGGCTGCTCGGCTACCTCGGCCAGGAGTCCACCGCGCTCGACGAGCTGACCGTCGCCCTCGCGGCCGAGACCACCGGACGGCTGCGCGGCCTCGGCCGGACCGAGGCCCGGGCGGCGACGGACGCGGTGATCACCGAACTGGGCCTGGAACCGCTCGCCCACCGGCCGCTCGCCAAGCTCTCCGGCGGTCAGCGTCGGCTCGCCTGCTTCGCCGCCACCCTGGTCGGCGACCGGCCGCTGCTCGTCCTCGACGAGCCGACCACCGGCATGGACCCGGTCGCCCGGCGGGCCGTCTGGTCGGCGGTCGAGCGCCGCCGGGCCGAACGCTCCACCACCGTGCTGCTGGTCACCCACAACGTGATCGAGGCGGAGACCGTGCTGGACCGGGTCGCCGTGATCGACGAGGGCCGGGTGATCGCCTGCGACACCCCCGGCGGGCTCAAGGCGCTGGTCGACGGCGACGTCCGGCTCGACCTGGTCTGGCGGGACGAGGCGCCGCTGGGCGTCCCCGCCGTGGCGGCGCTGGCCGAGCGGGCCGAGCGCACCGGCCGCCGCTGGACCGTCCGCACCACCCCCGAGCAGGCCCGCGAACTGGTCTCGGCCGTCACCACCGGCCCGGCGTTCGCCGCCCTGGACGACTTCACCCTGGCCACCCCGAGCCTTGAGGACGCGTACCTCAAGCTGGGCGGCCGCCACGGAGGACTGGCCAAGTGACGCTGCTCTCGGCACCGCCGCGGACCACCCCGGCCGCGGCCGGACCCGCCCCGCTCGCCCCCGCCGCCCGGCTGCTGCCCGCCCTCGCGGCCGTCTACCGGGCACAGCTCGCCCGGGCCAGGGTGGCGCGGATCCCGCTGCTGTTCGTGGCCACCTTCCAGTCGCTCGGCATCCTGGTGATGATGCGGGGCGTCGTCGACACCGGGCAGACCTCGGCCGCCCAGTACGTGGTGGCCGGTTCCAGCGTGCTGGTGGTCGCCTTCGTCGCGCTCAACCTGCTCGCCCAGTACTTCGGGCGGCTGCGGGCCAGCGGCGGCCTGGACCACTACGCGACGCTGCCGGTGCCGGCCGCCTCGGTGGTGCTCGGGGCGGCCGCCGCGTTCGCCTCGTTCACCCTGCCGGGGGCGCTGGTCACGGCGGCCGTGGGCGCGGTCATGTTCGGGCTGCCGCTGGGGCAGCTGTGGGTGCTGCTCGCCGTGGTGCCGCTGGCCGGGGCGGCGCTGGCCGGGCTCGGCGCGGCCTGCGGGCTGCTCGCGCCCCGGCAGGAGATCGCCACCATGCTGGGGCAGCTCGGCATGTCGGCGGCGCTGCTGCTCGGCGTCCTGCCGGTCGACCACCTGCCGCAGCCGGTGCTGTGGCTGCGCGACCTGCTGCCGTCCACCTACGCGGTGGAGGCGTTCGCCCGGACGTTCCGGCCGGGCCCCGACTGGGCGGCGGTGGTCGCGGACCTCGGGGTGTGCGCGGGGGTGGGCGTGGTCTCGCTGGCCGTGGCCACCTGGGCGTACCGGCGGGCGACCCGCCGGTAGGACGCGTCCTCCGGATCACGCCGGGCCCCCGTCGGTTCGGTGGGTGGCCGGGTCGTGGCGGTGGTGAGCGTGAAACGATGGGGGCGTGACCGTACCGAACACACCTCCGGATCCCGCGCGCGCCGACGGTGTCACCGATGCCGTGCCCGCCCCGTACGCCGCCGACCGTGATCCGTACGCCGCGCCCGGGCCCGCGTCCGAGCCGTACGGGCTGCCGCCCGGGGTGGACCTGACGGCCGGGAAGGGCCGGTCGGCCGAGCCGATCGCGCAGCGGCTGCTGCCCGAGCTGAGGGTCGGGGCGGCCACGGTGCTGGCCTGCCTGGTGCTCGGGGTCGTGATGGGCGCGCTGTGGGTCTGGCTGGCGCCCAAGGTGCCGCTGGTGGTGGACGGCAACAAGATCCTCTACGCCGACCCGGAGGGCGAGCAGCGGGCCGGCGCCGACAGCGTCTTCGTACTGCTCGGCCTGGGGGCGGGCCTGCTGACCGCGCTGGGCGCGTTCCTGTTCACCCGCAAGCGGGGCGGCGGGATCGCGGTGGCGGTCGGGCTGGCGGTCGGCGGACTGCTGGCCTCGGTCGGCGCGTGGGGGCTCGGGCGCTGGCTCGGGCCGAGCCGCGACCTGGTCGCCCAGGCGCGGCGGGTCGGCAACGGCGGGCACTTCTCGGCGGACATCGACCTCGGGGCGTACGGCGCGGTGCTGGCCTGGCCGATGGCCGCCATGGTGCTGCTGCTGGCGCTGTCGGCGGCGTTCGGCAAGCGCGAGGAGGACCCGCCGCCGTACTGGGTCCCGGGGCCGCCCGTCCCGGGCGCGGGCCTTCCGGCCGGGCAGCCGGGCGTGCACCCGGCCGTGCACCCGGCCGCCCCGCCGCAGGACCGGCGGGAGGACCGGCGCGAGGGCTGACCGGCCGCGCGGCCGCTCAGCGGCTGCTCAGCGGGCGATGGGGGCGGTGCGGGCCCCGGTCAGGGTGACCAGGTGCGCGGGGGAGAGTTCGACCTCCAGGCCCCGGCGGCCCGCGGAGACGTAGACGGTGGGGTGGCCGAGCGCGCTCTCGTCGACGACCGTGCGCAGCGCCCGGCGCTGCCCGAGCGGGGAGATGCCGCCCCGGACGTAGCCGCTGCTGCGCTCGGCGGCGGCCGGATCGGCCATCGCGGCGCGCTTGCCGCCGACCGCCGCGGCCAGCGCCTTGAGGTCCAGCTGCCCGGAGACCGGGACCACGCCCACGGTGAGGACACCGTCGACGTCGGCGACCAGGGTCTTGAAGACCCGGTCGGCGGTCACCCCGAGCGCCTCGGCGGCCTCGTCCCCGTAGGAGGCGGCCGCCGGGTCGTGCTCGTAGGCGTGCACCGTGAACGGCACCCCGGCGGTTTCCAGGGCGACCGTCGCGGGTGTGCCGCGGCCGCCCTTCTTCGGTTTCGTGGCCACGGGGCCTCCGGTGGTCGGTCGGGGCCGGGTCGGCCTGGGACGGGCGGTCGGGGCCGGGTCAGTTCGGGCTGAAGGACTGGCGGGTCAGATTGACGGCGGGCAGCGAGGGGAGCCAGCCGAGCACCGCGCTCTCGCGGCGCAGCAGTTCGAGTTCGGCCCGCAGCCGCTGGGCGTTGTCCGGGCTGGCGAGCAGCCGCTGCTTGAGCGGGACCTCCAGCACGGCGGCGGCCGCGACCAGGTAGGACAGCACCTGCGGGTCGTCGGGCAGCTCCTGGCGGCCGACGGTGCTGGCCTCCCGGGCGCCGGCGAGCCGCCGCTGGTAGGTGCGGAAGGCACGCTCGACCTCGGCGGCCAGGGCCCCGGAGCCCTCGCCGGCGCGCTCCTCGATCGGTTCGGCCTCGCCGACCAGGTAGGGGCCGCCGACGTCGACCGAGCGCAGCCGGAACCGGGTGGTGCCGGTGACCAGCAGCTCGTAGCGGCCGTCGGGCTGCGGCTGGACGGAGGTGACGTCCGCGACACAGCCGATGTGGTGCAGTGCCTCCAGCGGGTCGCCGGTGGCGGTGCCGAGGCCGTCCAGCGGACCGGCCGGTCCGTCGTCGGGGCGGACCGGGGCGACCTCGCGGCCGTCCTTGATGGCGAGCACGCCGAAGCGGCGCGGCCGGTCCTCGGGTCCGTCGACCAGATCGGCGACGAGACGGCGGTAGCGCTCCTCGAAGACGTTCAGGGGCATGACCAGGCCCGGGTAGAGCACGTTGTTCAGCGGGAAGAGCGGCAGCCGTTCTGTCACGGCGGACAGCGTAGTTCCCCGGACGGTGCGAGCGCTCCGGGGTTATCCGCGCGAGCGCCCGCCGCAGCCTGCCGCTGTCCGCGGCTATCCGCGCTGGAGCATCCGGCTGGCGCCGGCGGCGACGGTGGTGGCGAGCACCCAGCCGACGACGACCAGGCTCGCCGAGACCCACTGGGACGCTCCGCCGGGGTTCCAGCCGCCCTGGCCGAGGTCGACGACCGGCAGCAGCTGGCCGAGCGCGTACAGCACCGGGTTCCAGTGCGGCCGCTCGTCGGCCTTGAGCGGCTGGAGCGCGTGGGTGGCGAAGTAGAGGCTGCCGAGCGCCCAGGCGAGCAGCAGCCAGAGCGCGGCCCGCCCGGGTCGGTAGCCGTAGCCGACCGTCGCGTCCTGGACCCGGCCCCAGATCCGGGCCGGCAGCGGCAGGGTCTGCCGGCGTCGGCGCTGCTTGGCGTGGAGCACCTCGCGGGCGTCGTCGTCGGCGCCGTCGCGGCGCAGCGCGGCGGCGAGCTGCTCGTAGGACTCGGGCTGGAACTCCACCGCGGCGCCCTCCAGCCAGGCGATCCGCTCGTGGACGGGGAACGGCACGGCCGGGCGCAGGCACTCGTAGGTGAAGCCGGTGAGGCCGATCGTGCCGCCCCCCGGCCAGGAGCCGGGGGCGTCGACCAGGTTGCCGATCCGGGCCCGGGACAGCGAGACCGTGCCGCCGGACGGGAAGCGGCAGGTGAAGCGCAGCTCCGGGGTCTGGATCCGGCGCAGGGTGACCTCGTCGCCCTCGTCGAGGTGGAACTCGGCGTCGGAGAGCAGGCAGGCGTTGTCGAACCGGCCGTCGGACAGCCGGACCTGGCCGAAGGCGCGGAACGGCGTGCTCGGCGAGCCCGGCGGCGGCACCTCGCCGTACCCGGAGCCGTAGTAGGTCTGCGACCCGTACCAGCCGCCGTCGGCCGAGCCGCTCAGGTACACCGTGTGGCCGACGGTGAGCCGGACGGCGTTGAGGGCGTTGCGGTTGCCCGGGACGGCGTGCAGCTGGGCGCCGCGCAGCGAGAGCCGGCCGCCGATCCGGGCGGTGCGCAGGCTGACCTCGCCGTCGGTGGTGAGCCGGTCGGCCTCGCAGTCCTGGTTCACCGCGATGCCGTCCGCGGACAGCGCCCGGCCGAACCGGTCGCCGCCCAGGACGGCCTGGTTCAGCAGCAGGTCGGTGCCGATCCGGGCATCGGTGAGCCGGACCCCCTGGCGTATTCGGCAGCGGGCCAGGTGCAGGTCGCCGGAGGTCACCAGCCGGGAGGCCTCCAGCCGGGGGACGAGGCAGTTGATGAAGCGCAGGGTGCCGGCCTCGGCCTCGGACATCAGGATCTTCTGGTCGAACCGGCAGTCGTGGAGCTCGACGTAGTGCCCGATCGTGCCGCCGGCCAGCCGCAGCGGCCCGGTGACCAGCGCGCCGGTCAGCTTCAGCGAGGCGACCCGGCCGGGCACGGGGGCGGGCCCGTCCAGCAGCAGCCGGGAGAGCACCTCGGCCCGGACCGTCCGCCGGGTGTCCCAGACGGCCTCGCCGAAGGGGTCGTCCGCCGCCGCCTCGCCGGTGCGCAGGTCGAGGGTCCGGCCGTGCCGGAACGCCTGCCACAGTGCCTGCTCGGCCGCCGTCCAGCCGTCCGGTGCCCGCTCCGCCATGCTGCCCCCCGTGTCCCCTGGTCGTCTCGCACTTCGTATCACGGACTGAAATGCGGGATCGCGGGTTCCGGCCACTCCTTACACTGGGGGGCGTGATCTCTCGAATCGATCTGCGCGGCTCGCTCGACGACCCGCGCGGCCTGCTGCCCCGTGCCGACTTCGACGTCGCGGCCGCCCTGGAGAAGGTGCGCCCGATCGCCGAGGACGTGCATCATCGCGGTGTCGCGGCGCTGATCGAGATCACCGAACGCTTCGACGGCGTGCGGCTGGAGTCCACCCGGGTCCCGGCCGAGCAGCTCGCCGAGGCCCTCGCGGAGCTGGAGCCGAAGGTGCGCGCCGCACTGGAGGAGTCGATCCGCCGGGCCCGGCTGGTCCACGCCGACCAGCGCCGCGAGGGGCACACCACCCAGGTGGTGCCCGGCGGCACGGTGACCCAGCGCTGGGTGCCGGTGGACCGGGTCGGGCTGTACGTGCCGGGCGGTCTGGCCGTCTACCCGTCCTCCGTAGTGATGAACGTGGTGCCGGCCCAGGAGGCGGGCGTCGCCGGGATCGCGGTGACCTCGCCGCCGCAGAAGGCCTTCGGCGGCCGGGTGCACCCGACCATCCTGGCCGCGTGCGCGCTGCTCGGCGTCACCGAGGTGTACTCGGTCGGCGGCGCCCAGGCGGTCGCGATGTTCGCGCTCGGCACCGAGGAGTGCGAGCCGGTGAACATGGTCACCGGCCCCGGCAACATCTACGTGGCCGCCGCCAAGCGCTACTTCGCGGGCCGGATCGGCATCGACTCCGAGGCCGGACCGACCGAGATCGCCGTCCTCGCCGACGACACCGCCGACCCGGCGGAGGTCGCCGCCGACCTGATCAGCCAGGCCGAGCACGGCCCGACCTCGGGCTCGGTGCTGGTCACCGCCTCGGTGGCGCTCGCCGACGCGGTCGAGGCCGAGCTGAAGACCCAGGTCGCCCGGACCAAGCACGGCGAGCGGGTGGCCGAGGCCCTCGGCGGCCGGCAGTCCGGCATCATCCTGGTCGACGACCTGGAGCAGGGCCTGGCCGTCGTCAACGCCTACGCGGCCGAGCACCTGGAGATCCAGACCCGGGACCCGCACGCGGTCGCCGCGAAGGTCCGCAACGCGGGCGCGATCTTCATCGGCCGGTACACCCCGGTCTCGCTCGGCGACTACGCGGCCGGCTCCAACCACGTGCTGCCCACCGGCGGCTGCGCCTGCCACTCCGCGGGCCTGTCCGTGCAGACCTTCCTGCGCGGCGTGCAGGTCGTCGAGTACGACCGCGAGGCGCTGGCCGGCATCGCCGCGCACGTGGTCACCCTGGCGGACGCCGAGGACCTGCCCGGTCACGGCGACGCGATCAAGGCACGGTTCGTCGGAGACGAACACAATTGGCAGAGCGAGTGGACGGTTCCCGGCACGTGACCACCATCGACGACCTTCCCGTCCGGGACGAGCTGCGCGGCCAGTCGCCCTACGGCGCCCCGCAGCTCGACGTCCCGGTCCAGCTGAACACCAACGAGAACCCGTACCCGCTCCCCGAGGAGCTGGTCGCCCGGATCGCCGAGCGGGTCGCCGAGGCCGCCCGCCACCTCAACCGCTACCCCGACCGGGACGCGGTCGAGCTGCGCGAGGGCCTGGCCGCCTACCTGACCCGGACCACCGGCTTCGCCGTCGCCCGGCCGAACGTCTGGGCCGCCAACGGCTCCAACGAGGTGCTCCAGCAGCTGCTCCAGACCTTCGGCGGCCCCGGCCGCACCGCGCTCGGCTTCGAGCCCTCGTACTCGATGCACGCGCTGATCTCCCGGGGCACCGGCACCGGCTGGATCTCCGGCCCGCGCAACGACGACTTCACCATCGACCTGGACGCCGCCGCGGCGGCGATCGCCGAGCACCGGCCGCACGTGCTGTTCGTCTGCTCGCCGAACAACCCGACCGGGACCGCCGTCGCCGCCGACACCGTGCTGCGGCTGTACGAGGCCGCGCAGGCCGCCCGGCCCAGCCTGGTGGTGGTGGACGAGGCGTACGTCGAGTTCTCGCACCGGCCCTCGCTGCTGTCGCTGATCGAGGGCCGCCCCAACCTGGTGGTCACCCGCACCATGTCCAAGGCCTTCGGCGCGGCCGGGCTGCGCCTGGGCTACCTGGCCGCCGACCCGGCGGTGGTGGACGCGGTCCAGCTGGTGCGCCTGCCGTACCACCTGTCGGCCGTCACCCAGGCGACCGCGCTGGCCTGCCTGGAGCACACCGACACCCTGCTCGGCTACGTCGGCCGGCTCAAGGACGAGCGCGACCGGCTGGTCGGGGCACTGCGCGGACTCGGGCTGGAGGTGACCGACTCGGACGCCAACTTCGTCCAGTTCGGCCGCTTCGCCGACACCCACGCCGTCTGGCGGGCCATCCTCGACCACGGCGTCCTGGTCCGGGACAACGGCGTCCCCGGGTGGCTGCGCGTCACCGCAGGCACCCCCGCCGAGAACGACGCCTTCCTGGCCGCCGTCGCCACAGTGATCAAGGAGCTGTACCCCGTATGACCCGCATCGGACGCGTCGAACGCACCACCAAGGAGACGTCCGTCCTGGTCGAAATAGACCTCGACGGCACCGGCAAGACCGACATCTCCACGGGCGTCGGCTTCTACGACCACATGCTCGACCAGCTCGGGCGCCACGGCCTCTTCGACCTGACCGTGAAGACCGACGGCGACCTGCACATCGACAGCCACCACACCATCGAGGACACCGCCCTCGCGCTCGGCGCCGCCTTCCGGCAGGCGCTCGGCGACAAGGTCGGCATCTACCGCTTCGGCAACTGCACCGTCCCGCTGGACGAGTCGCTCGCCCAGGTGACCGTCGACCTCTCCGGCCGCCCCTACCTGGTGCACACCGAGCCGGAGAACATGGCGCCGATGATCGGCGCCTACGACACCACCATGACCCGGCACATCCTGGAGTCCTTCGTGGCCCAGGCCCGGATCGCCCTGCACGTCCACGTGCCCTACGGGCGCAACGCCCACCACATCGTGGAGTGCCAGTTCAAGGCGCTGGCCCGGGCCCTGCGCTACGCCTCCGAGCGCGACCCGCGCGCGGCCGGCATCCTCCCGTCGACCAAGGGTGCGCTGTGAGCAACACTGCGATGGTCCTCATCTTCGTCGGGCTCTTCCTGGCCGGCGGCGTGATCTCGTTCTGGAAGCAGAAGCAGGCGAAGGGCGTCATCCTCGTCCTCGCGCTGGGCTCGGCCATGTGCCTGGGCGCCGGCCTGATGCGCCTGTAACCGCCCGGCGAACGAAAGACTGGACACCTGAACATGGGCAAGAACGTCGTGGTGCTCGACTACGGCTCCGGCAACCTCCGCTCGGCGCAGCGCGCCCTGGAGCGGACCGGCGCCACCGTCACCGTCACCTCCGACTACCAGGCCGCGATGGACGCCGACGGCCTGCTCGTCCCCGGCGTCGGCGCCTTCGAAGCCTGCATGCGCGGGCTGAAGTCGGTCCGCGGGGACTGGATCGTCGGACGCCGGCTGGCCGGCGGCCGACCGGTCATGGGCATCTGCGTGGGCATGCAGATCCTCTTCGAGAAGGGCGTCGAGCACGGGGTGGAGACCCCCGGCTGCGACGAGTGGCCGGGCACGGTGGAGCCGCTGGAGGCCCCGGTCGTCCCGCACATGGGCTGGAACACCGTGGACGCCCCCGAGGGCAACCGGATGTTCGCCGGCCTGGACGCGGACGCCCGCTTCTACTTCGTCCACTCCTACGGGGTGCGGCACTGGGAGCTCGAGACGCACAGCGCGCGGATCAACCCGCCGCTGGTCACCTGGGCCACGCACGGGCAGCCGTTCGTGGCGGCGATCGAGAACGGCCCGCTCTGGGCCACCCAGTTCCATCCCGAGAAGTCCGGCGACGCCGGCGCCGCCCTGCTGACCAACTGGGTCAACACCCTCTGACCACGGAAGACGTGTACCTCATGAGCCGCCTCGAACTGCTGCCCGCCGTCGACGTCCGGGACGGGCAGGCCGTCCGCCTGGTCAAGGGCGCCTCCGGCACCGAGACCTCCTTCGGCGAGCCGCTCGCCGCCGCCCTCGCCTGGCAGAGCGCCGGCGCCGAGTGGCTGCACCTGGTCGACCTCGACGCCGCCTTCGGCACCGGCTCCAACCGCGAGCTGGTCCGCGGGATCACCGAGACCCTCGACATCAAGGTCGAGCTGTCCGGCGGCATCCGCGACGACGCCTCGCTGGCCGCCGCGCTCGCCACCGGCTGCACCCGGGTCAACCTCGGCACCGCCGCCCTGGAGAGCCCGGACTGGGTCGCCAAGGTCATCGCCGAGCACGGCGACCGGATCGCCGTCGGCCTGGACGTGGTCGGCACCACCCTGCGCGGCCGGGGCTGGACCAGCGAGGGCGGCCAGCTCTTCGAGGTGCTGGCCCGCCTGGACGCCGAGGGCTGCGCCCGCTACGTGGTCACCGACGTCAACCGGGACGGCACCCTGACCGGCCCCAACCTCCAGCTGCTGCGCGACGTGTGCGCCGCCACCGACCGTCCGGTGGTCGCCTCCGGCGGCGTCTCCTCGCTGGACGACCTGGTCGCGATCGCCGGCCTGGTCGGCGAGGGAGTCGAGGGCGCGATCGTCGGCAAGGCACTCTACGAGCAGAAGTTCACCCTCGGAGAGGCGTTGGAGGCGGTTTCGGGATGACGGAACGTCGGATCGTGCGCGGCCGGGTCGACGGGTTCTCCCCCTGGGAGGAGATCCTCGGCACGTCGCAGGCGGTCGCCGCCGGGGACCACGTCCACGTGGCCGGTGCCAGGCCGCTGGTGGACGGCGTGCTGCAGGGCGAGGGCGACCCCTACGAGCAGGTGCGGGCCGCCTTCGGCAACGCGCTGGAGGCGCTGGCCGCGTACGGTCTGACGGCGGACGACGTGGTCCGCACCCGGGTGTACCTCACCCACTCCCGTGACATCGACGCGGCGGGCCGCGCCCACCAGGAACTCTTCGGGGCCGTGCGCCCGGTGGCCGCCGTCGTGGTGGTGCAGAGCCTGGTCGACTCGCGGTTGCTCGTCGAGGTCGAACTCGACGCCCACCGCGCCGGACTCGCCGCCACCCTGGAAGCTCTGGAAGGCAAGCAGCCGTGACCCTCGCAGTACGTGTCATCCCCTGTCTGGACGTCGACGCCGGCCGTGTGGTCAAGGGCGTCAACTTCCAGAACCTGCGGGACGCCGGGGACCCGGTCGAGATGGCCAGGCTCTACGACGCCGAGGGCGCCGACGAGCTGACCTTCCTCGACATCACCGCGTCCTCCGGCGACCGCGAGACCACCTACGACGTGGTCCGCCGCACCGCCGAGCAGGTGTTCATCCCGCTCACCGTCGGCGGCGGCATCCGCGCCGTCGAGGACGTCGACAAGCTGCTGCGGGCCGGCGCCGACAAGGTCGGCGTCAACACCGCCGCCATCGCCCGCCCCGAGCTGGTCCGCGAGATCGCCCGGCGGTTCGGCCGCCAGGTGCTGGTGCTGTCGGTGGACGCCCGCCGCTGCGCCGAGGGCACCGAGACCGCCTCCGGCTTCGAGGTCACCACCCACGGCGGCCGCAAGGGCACCGGCCTGGACGCCGTGGAGTGGGCCGGCCGCGCCGCCGAGCTGGGCGCCGGCGAGATCCTGCTCAACTCGATGGACGCCGACGGCACCAAGGACGGCTACGACCTGGAGCTGATCCGGTCCGTCCGCGCGGCCGTGTCCGTCCCGGTGATCGCCTCCGGCGGCGCCGGGAAGCTCGCCGACTTCGCCCCCGCGGTGGAGGCCGGCGCGGACGCGGTGCTGGCCGCCAGCGTCTTCCACTTCGGGGACCTGCGGATCGGCGAGGTCAAGAACGCGCTGCGGGAGGCCGGGCACCCGGTCCGCTGACCGTTCGGCCCGGCGCTGACCGTCCGGCGCGGCCCGGCCCGGCGCGCGACCGTGCGGTCGCGCGCCGGGCCGGGTGCGCCGCTCGTCAGGCGTCCTTCGGCGGCTCGCCCTTGATCAGCGCGAACGGGGCGCCGAACGGGTCGGCCAGCCAGGCGATCCGGCCGACGTCCGGGACGCTCTCCGGGCCCATCAGCACGCTCGCCCCGGCGGCGGTGGCCCGGGCGACCACCGCGTCCACGTCGGAGGAGCCGAAGTACGGCGTCCAGGACGGCGGCCCGGAGTCGGCCATCACCGGGGCGATGCCGCCGAAGGTGGTGGCCCGCAGGTCGCCCTCGGCCGGGGAGAGCACCTTGTACGTCATGCCGGGCGCCGGGAAGTCCTCCTCGCGCCAGCCGAACACCGTCCGGTAGAAGCCGAAGCCGGCGTCCACGGAACCGGTGTGCAGCTCGATCCAGATCAGCGCGCCGTCCTCGGACACGGCGTCCAGGCCGGTGACGGCGCCCGGCTGCCAGACCGCGAACTGCGCGCCCTGGGGATCGGTCAGCTGGGCCATCCGCCCGGCCTCCATCACGTCGAAGGCCGGGACCCGGACGGTGCCGCCGGCCCGCTCGACGGCCGCGGCGGCGGCCTCGGCGTCCGGAGTGCGGAAGTACGTCGTCCAGGCGGAGCGCGCGCCCTCCTCGGTGAGCCGGCCGACGGCGGCGACCGTCCGGCCGTCCAGCTGGAGGAAGCCGTAGCCGTCGGCCTCCGGGCCGGCCGACCGGAACGTCCAGCCGAACACCGCCCCGTAGAACGCGGCGGCGGCGGCCGGGTCGGGGCTGCCGAGGTCGACCCAGCAGGGGGAGCCGGCCGGGAAGTCGGTGGTGAGCATGGTGTCGCGTCCCTTCGACGGAGACGGTAACGACGGGCAGGGGGCCGGACGGCCGCCACCGCGGGCCCGGCGGCGCCCCTCCCGGCCACCTGCGAGTCTGCACCCCGCCACCGACATCCGCAGCCGGGGCGGGATCCGGCTGCGCTACCGGCGCTACTCCCGCTCGGGGAGCGGGAGGGCGTGCCGCAGGGCCTCGACGGCGTCGTGCGGGCCGTCCACCTCGACCCGGGCGCGGGCGCCCCGGCCGAAGGCGAGCAGCACCAGCTCGCCCGGCTCGCCGGTGATCCGCACCGTCGCCGGTCCGGCCGGCCCGACCGCCAGGCTCCGGCCGTCGGGGTGGCACAGCTCCAGCCGCACCGGGGAGCGGCGGCCCGCCCCCATCCGGGCGGGCAGCGACAGCCGGCGCCAGAGCGCCTCGGCCCGGCCGGCCGGCACCGCCGTCGGCGCCGGGCCGTCGCCGGCCCGGGCGACGTCCTCGGCGTGCACGTAGTACTCGACGGTGTTGCCCGCCTCGTCCGCGCCGGGCAGCGAGAACAGCGAGAACGGGGGCGGACCGGCGCGGAACATCCGGACCAGCTCCTCGTACGGCCGCCCGGCGTAGGACTCCTGCACCCGGTGGGTCCAGCCGGCCAGCGGGCCGATCCGGATGCCGGCGGCGGCGTCCGGCCGCCGCTCGCGGATCACCAGGTGGGCGGCGAGGTCCCGGGTGGACCATCCTTCGCAGAGGGTGGGCGCGTCCGGCCCGGCGGCGGCCAGCAGTTCGGCCAGACGGTGGCGCTCGGCGAGAGCGTGGTTAGACATGCGGCCCACCCTACGAGTGCCGACGGGGGGTCAGCGAAGGTGACCGGTGAGCTTGCCGGTGTCCGGCCGGTTGCCCGCCGTCAGGATGCAGGTGTAGTCGCGCCAGCCCTGCTGGTAGAAGGCGTAGCTCGGGCCCACCGGGTAGCTGTAGTACGGCCCGCCGCCGCCCTGCCGGGCCTCGGCGGCGGCCTGGGCCTCCTTGCAGCCGTCCCGCATCGCGTTGGCGACCTGGAAGTCGCCGGTCAGCCCGTCGGGCAGCAGCTGGTCGGCGATCGCCTCGCCGTCGTGCCTGCCCTCGCAGGGGCGGGCCTCCGGCTTGGTGACCGTCCGGCTCAGCTGCGGGTGGTCCAGGCAGGTGCCGACCGTGAAGAAGCTGTACGGGACGACCTTGGTCGGCGTCGGCGTCGGGGTCGGCGTGGGAGTGGGAGTGGGCGTCGGGGTGGGCGTCGGCGTCGCGGTGGTGGGGGCGGGCGGGGGCGGCGCCGGGGCCGGGTCGTCCCCCGGCCACAGCAGGACCGTGGCGACCACCGCGAGCAGCAGCACCAGCACCGCCGCGACGCCGACCCGCAGGCCCCGGGACGGCCGGGCGTCGTCGCCGGGGCGCTCGCCGGGGCGGACGGCCGCGGACCGGTCGCCCGCGGACCGGTCGCGGCCGGGCGGCTCGGCGGACTCGGCGGAGTGCTGCTCGGAGGTCATGAGCACGAGAATGGCGCAGAGCGGGGGTACCCGGCAGGCGGTTGGCACAACTCGTTCGATCGGATGGTCCTCCCGGTCGTGCGCCGCGCCCCGCGCCCCGCTCCCACCTGCGCCCATGGGCGCGGCCGCGATCCGGACGGCGGCCCTGGCGGCCGGACCGGGCTGACACAATGGCCCCATGTCCACCACACCCGCCGCTCCCGGCTCCACCGCCCTGGCCCCCGAGATCGCCGCCCGGCTCAAGCGGACCGCGGACGGACTCCTCCCGGCCGTCGCGCAGCAGTACGACACCGGTGAGGTGCTGATGCTGGGCTGGATGGACGACGAGGCGCTGCACCGCACCCTCACCACCGGCCGCTGCACCTACTGGAGCCGCAGCCGCCACGAGTACTGGGTGAAGGGCGACACCTCCGGCCACGTCCAGCTGGTCAAGTCGGTCGCGCTGGACTGCGACGGCGACACCCTGCTGGTCAAGGTCGACCAGACCGGCGCGGCCTGCCACACCGGCGACCGCACCTGCTTCGACGCCGACGTGCTCCCGCTCGGCTGAACCGCCCGCTCCGCCCCTCCCCGTAAGGTGCCGCCCGCATGGACCTCGAAGCCTTCCGCAAGCTCGCCGTCGACACCCGGGTCATCCCGGTCACCCGCAGGCTCCTCGCGGACGGCCTCACCCCGATCGGCCTCTACCGCGGCCTCGCCGCCGAGCGCCCCGGCACCTTCCTGCTGGAGTCCGCCGAACAGGGCCGCAGCTGGTCGCGCTACTCCTTCGTCGGGGTCCGCAGCGCAGCCACCCTGACCGTCGGCCCGGACGGCGACGCCCGCTGGCTCGGCGCCCCGCCGGTCGGCATCCCCACCACCGGCGACCCGCTGGAGGTGCTGCGCGCCGCGCTGCGCACCCTGCACACCCCGCGGCACCCCGACGACGGCCTGCCGCCGCTCACCGGCGGCCTGGTCGGCTACCTCGGCTACGACGTGGTGCGGCGCCTGGAGAAGCTGCCCGACCTCAACCCGGACGACCTGCGGCTGCCCGAGCTGACCATGCTGCTCGCCACCGACCTCGCCGTGCTCGACCACGTCGACGGCACCGTGCTGCTGATCGCCAACGCGGTCAACCACAACGACCTGGAGAGCGGGGTGGACGAGGCCTACGCGGACGCCGTCGCCCGGCTCGACCGGATGGAGGCCGACCTGCTGAAGCCGGTCGACCCGGGCCTGGCCACCTTCACCCCGACCGGCCCCGGCGAGGTCCGCTCGCCGTTCGGCGGCGCGCCCTACCGGGCCGCGGTGGAGGACATCAAGGAGCGGATCCGGGCCGGCGAGGCGTTCCAGGTGGTGCCCTCGCAGCGCTTCGAGGCGCCCTGCCCGGCCTCCGCGCTGGATGTCTACCGGGTGCTGCGCACCACCAACCCCAGCCCGTACATGTACCTGTTCCGCTTCCCGGGCCCGGACGGGGGCGCCGAGAGCGGCTTCGACGTGGTCGGCTCCAGCCCGGAGGCGCTGGTCAAGGTCACCGACGGCGAGGCGATGCTGCACCCGATCGCCGGCACCCGGCACCGCGGCGCCACCCCGCACGAGGACGCCGGGCTGGCGGCCGAACTCCTCGCCGACCCCAAGGAGCGGGCCGAGCACCTGATGCTGGTGGACCTCGGCCGCAACGACCTCGGGCGGGTCTGCGAGCCGGGCAGCGTCGAGGTGGTCGACTTCATGCAGATCGAGCGCTACAGCCACGTCATGCACATCGTCTCCACGGTGACCGGGAAGGTCGCCGAGGGCCGGACCGCCTTCGACGTGCTGACCGCCTGCTTCCCGGCCGGCACGCTCTCCGGCGCGCCCAAGCCGCGCGCGATGCGGATCATCGAGGAACTGGAGCCCACCCGCCGCGGCCTGTACGGCGGCTGCGTCGGCTACCTGGACTTCGCGGGGGACTCGGACACCGCGATCGCGATCCGCACCGCGGTGCTGCGCGACGGCACGGCCTACGTCCAGGCCGGCGCCGGCGTGGTCGCCGACTCCGACCCGCACGGCGAGGACACCGAATGCCGCAACAAGGCCGCCGCCGTCCTGCGGGCGGTCGCCACCGCGAATACGCTGCGTAGGCCGTAGGCCCCGCGCGCGTCGCGGGGCCGCCGCAGCGGAAGGGACGACAGCATGCCTGACGTGCAGCGGCGGATCGTGGCCGCCGCCAGGGAGCAGCTGCTGCGGCAGTCGGGCGCCCACGGCGGTGTGCGCTCGGTGGTGAGCGAGGACGGGCGGGAGACCCGGCTGCTGGTGCTGGCACCGGGGGCGTCCTCGGACGCCGCCGGACGGTACCGGACCGGGGACGCCCTGGTGGTGCTGGAGGTCGCGCCGGTGCCGGAGCCGACCGGGGGCCACCGCGCCCACGCGGACGCGCGGGTCCCGCTGTACGTCCTGGTGGATCCGGGGGAGGCGGTCTGCACGGTGCACAGCCGGCCGCTGCCCGGCGTGGGGTACCGGGAGGCGGAGCGGGTCCCGTTCGGGAACGATCTCTTCCTGCCGCTGGAGGAGGGGACGCTGGTGCTGGAGACGGGCGACTTCCCGGTCGGGCCGCCGACCCCGGGTGCGGCGGCGGGGTGAGGGCGGGGGACACTGGTCCGGTGACCGCTGAAGCCCGTACCGACGCCGTGTCCGCCGACCCCGCCGCCGCCCCCGCGCCCGCCGCGCGGGCCGGGCGGCGCACGCTCGGGGTCATGCTGCTGCTCACCGTGCTGGGCGCGGTGCTGGTGCTGACCGCGGCCGGGCGGGTCTGGGCCGAGGGCCTGGCCGGCACCCTGGAGGTGTCCGTCACCGGCGGGAAGATCTCCGAACTGCCCGCCGGGCTGGCCCTGGTGGCCCTGGCGGCGGCGGTCGCGGTGTTCGCGGCGCGCGGCGCCGGCCGGCTCGCGGTCGGGGCGCTGACGGTGCTGGCCGGGCTGGGCGCCGCCGCGGCCGCCGCGGCGGGTGCCGGGGACACCGCCGCGCTGGACGCCGAGGCGGCCCGCAAGCTGGCGCTGACCGGTTCCGCCGCGACCGGGGTCGGGCACACCGCCTGGCCGTGGGTGGCGCTGCTGGGCGGGCTGCTGCTGGCGCTGGCCGGGTTCCTGACCGTCCGCTACGGGCGGGGCTGGCCGGCCATGGGCAGCCGCTACGAGGCGCCGACCGGCCGGGCGCCGGTCCGGCGGGCGGCGGACCGGAACTCGGCGGCCCAGACCCCGGCGGCCCAGACGCCGGCGGACCTGTGGAAGGCGCTGGACCGGGGCGAGGACCCGACCGCGCGGTGAGCCGGGCGGAGCCGGTCGCACTGTGACGCGATAGACCCGCCACCCGCTTTGGGCCGCCGGTGTACGGCCCGGCACAATGGAGACGTCAACCCGCCAGGGGCCCGCAGGCCCGGCCGGGGCCCCGAGAGCGTAGGAGCACCATCTGATGTCTGCAGGAACGAAGGCTGCCAGCGGCCACACCGTCGCCGCCTGGACCGGCGTGACGATCTCCTTCATCGGCTTCGCCATCGCGGGTGTCGCGATGATCCTGCCGTCGGTGCGATGATCCTGCCGTCGGTGCTGCTGGTCTGGGGCGGCCTGGCGGTCGTGGTGCTGGGCGGCGTGGTCGGCAAGGCCATGGCGATGGCGGGCATGGGCGCGCAGCCCAGCGCCCACGTCTACACCCCGGAGGAGCAGGCGGCGCTGGCCGGCAGCGCGGCCTGACCCGGCCGGACCTTCTCACGTGAACGGCGGGCGGCAGGCCCGCCGTTTCGTTTCTCCCACCGCGCCGCCGGGGGAGGCACAATCATGGGCGTGAACGCCGCCCCCGCTCCCACCGCCGCCGCCCGGCAGTCCGGCCCCCGCCGGCTGGTTCCGCCGCTGGCCGCCGCGGTCGCCGTGGCCCTCCCCGCCGGGTACATCGCCGCGGTGGACCCGAACAACCCCGGGCACTACCCGGACTGCCCCTTCCTCGCGGCCACCGGCTGGTGGTGCCCGGGCTGCGGTGGGCTGCGCTGTGTGCACGCGCTGACCCACGGGGACTTCAACGGGGCCCTGCACGACAACGCGGTGGCGGTGCTGCTGTTCGTGGTGCTGGCGGTGCTCTGGGCGCGCTGGCTCTGGGCGGCGCTGCGCGGACTGCCCGGGCCCCGGCTCGCGCTCGGGTCCCGGCGCTGGGTGCTGGTGGCGCTGTTCGTACTGGTCTTCACGGTGGTCCGCAATCTGCCGGTCGGCGCGGGTCTGGCCCCGCCGTCGGTCTGAGCTTGGGGAGCCGGTCCGGGCCGGTCCGGGCCGGTGGGTGGCCGGTGGGTGGCCGGGCCCCGGTCCCGGCGGAGCGGCCGGACGGGGTGGTGGAGCGGTGAAGACGCAGGCCGGAGCCCCCGCCCGGTGTCCGTACCACGAGACGCGCGCCGGGCGGATGCGCTGTGCGCCCCCCCGTGCCGATACCATCGAAGGGCCGGAGGCCCATTGGCCGCCGGCTCCTCGCCAGTCAGTACCGGCAAATCATGATGGGGGCGCCCGAGTGAGTGTGCTCGACTCGATCGTCGAAGGGGTCCGCGAGGACCTCGCCGAGCGACAGGCCCGGGTCTCGCTGGACGAGCTCAAGGAGCTCGCCGCCAAGGCCCCGGACGCCAAGGACGGTGTGGCCGCGCTGCGCGGTGACGGCATCCGGGTGATCTGCGAGGTCAAGCGCTCCAGCCCGTCCAAGGGCGCGCTGGCCACGATCGCGGACCCGGCCTCCCTGGCGACCGACTACGCGGCCGGCGGTGCCGCCGCGATCAGCGTGCTGACCGAGCAGCGCCGCTTCGGCGGCTCGCTGGCGGACCTGGACGCCGTCCGCGCCGCCGTGGACACCCCGCTGCTCCGCAAGGACTTCATCGTCACCGCCTACCAGCTGTGGGAGGCCCGCGCGCACGGCGCCGACCTCGCGCTGCTGATCGTCGCAGCCCTCGAGCAGCCGGCCCTGGTGTCGCTGATCGAGCGTGCCGAGTCGATCGGCCTCACCCCGCTGGTGGAGGTGCACGACGAGGAGGAGATCAAGCGCGCGGTGGACGCCGGGGCGCGGATCATCGGCGTCAACGCCCGCAACCTCAAGACCCTCGAGGTGGACCGCAACACCTTCGGCAATGTCGTGCACGCGATTCCGGACGGCATCGTCAAGATCGCCGAGTCCGGGGTGCGCGGTCCGCTGGACGTGATCTCCTACGCCAACCTGGGCGCGGACGCGGTCCTGGTCGGCGAGTCCCTGGTGACCGGCAAGGACCCGCGGGCCGCCGTGGCCGACCTGGTCGCGGCCGGTGCCCACCCGGCGATCCGGCACAAGGACTGATCCCGCCGCCATGAAGATCGCCACTCGTCTCGCCCCCGGCTGCCGCCCGCGCGGCTGCCGCGCGCCCGCGCGCCGGGTGCTGGGGCGGCGGGTGCGGTACGTCATCGGCTGCGAGCCCGGACAGGTACCCGGGAGGCGATGGCGTCCGACGTCCGGCTGACCGCAGCCATCAGACGTCACGTCATCCGTCGACAACATCCCGAAGGACTTCACCATGTCCGAAAAGTCCGAAAACCCCGCCGAGGGGTCCGAGCGGGACCACCTGCCCGGCACCGAGGTGCCGGACGCGCGCGGCTACTTCGGCGCGTACGGCGGCCGCTTCATCCCGGAGGCGCTGGTCGCCGCCGTGGAGCAGGTCGCCGAGGAGTACGAGAAGGCCAAGGCCGACCCGGCCTTCGCGGCCGAGCTCGACGCGCTGCTCAAGGACTACACCGGCCGCCCCAGCCCGCTGACCGATGTGCGGCGGTTCTCCGCCGAGGCCGGCGGCGCGCGGATCCTGCTCAAGCGCGAGGACCTCAACCACACCGGCTCGCACAAGATCAACAACGTCCTGGGGCAGGCCCTGCTCACCAGGCGGATGGGCAAGACCCGGATCATCGCCGAGACCGGCGCCGGTCAGCACGGGGTGGCCACCGCCACCGCCTGCGCCCTGTTCGGCTTCGACTGCACCATCTACATGGGCGAGGTCGACACCCAGCGGCAGGCGCTCAACGTCGCCCGGATGCGGATGCTCGGCGCCGAGGTGGTCTCCGTGACCTCCGGCAGCCGGACCCTCAAGGACGCCATCAACGAGGCGTTCCGCGACTGGGTCGCCAACGTCGACTCCACCCACTACCTGTTCGGCACCGTGGCCGGCCCGCACCCGTTCCCGATGATGGTCCGGGACTTCCACCGGGTCATCGGGATCGAGGCGCGCCAGCAGGTGCTGGACCGCACCGGCCGACTGCCCGACGCGGTCGTGGCCTGCGTCGGCGGCGGCTCCAACGCGATGGGCATCTTCCACGAGTTCATCCCGGACGCCGGGGTGCGGCTGATCGGCTGCGAGGCGGCCGGCGAGGGCGCCGAGACGCCCAGGCACGCCGCCACCCTCACCAAGGGCGACCCGGGGGTGCTGCACGGCTCCCGGACGTACGTGCTGCAGGACGAGGACGGCCAGACCATCGAGTCGCACTCGATCTCGGCCGGCCTCGACTACCCGGGCGTCGGCCCGGAGCACGCCTGGCTGAAGGACACCGGCCGGGCCGAGTACCGCCCGGTCACCGACGACGCCGCCATGCAGGCGCTGCGGCTGCTGTCCCGCACCGAGGGCATCATCCCGGCCATCGAGAGCGCGCACGCGCTGGCCGGCGCCCTGGAGCTGGGCCGCGAGCTCGGACCCGAGGCCACCGTGCTGGTCTCGCTCTCCGGCCGCGGCGACAAGGACATGCACACCGCCGCCGAGTACTTCGGCCTCTACGACGAGCCGGGCGCCGGCTCCGCCCACGGGGGTAAGTGACCATGGCTTCCAAGCTCAGTGGCATCCTGGCCGCCGCCAAGGCGGAGGGCCGCGCCGCGCTGATCGGCTACCTGCCGGCCGGCTTCCCGTCCGTGGACGGCGGCATCCGCGCCGTCGGCGCGCTGATCGAGGGCGGCTGCGACATCGTCGAGATCGGCCTGCCGCACTCGGACCCGGTGCTGGACGGCCCGACCATCCAGACCGCGGACGACATCGCGCTGCGGGGCGGGGTGCGGATCAAGGACGTGCTGCGCACCGTCCAGGAGGTGGCCGCGGCGCACCCCGCCGCGGCGGTGCTGGTCATGACCTACTGGAACCCGGTGGACCGGTACGGCGTCGCGCGGTTCGCCGCCGACCTGGCCGCGGCCGGCGGGGCGGGCTGCATCCTGCCGGACCTGCCGGTGGAGGAGTCCGTGGAGTGGCGCAAGGCGGCCGAGGAGCACGGTCTCGACACCGTGTTCGTGGTCGCGCCGAGCAGCAAGGACCGCCGGCTCGCGGAGGTCACCGCGGCCGGCAGCGGTTTCGTGTACGCGGCCGCGGTGATGGGCGTGACCGGCAGCCGGGCGCAGGTCGGCGACCTGGCCGAGGACCTGGTCGCCCGGACCAGGGCCACCACCGAGCTGCCGGTCTGCGTCGGCCTCGGGGTGTCGACCCGTGAGCAGGCGGCGCAGGTCGCCGGGTTCGCGGACGGCGTCATCGTCGGTTCGGCCTTCGTCCAGCGGATCCTGGACGCGGACGGGGACGAGGGGGCCGCGCTGGCGGCGGTCCGCGAGCTGGCCGGCGAGCTGGCGCAGGGCGTCCGCCGCAGCTAGGGGTTCCTGTTGACGGCCCGCCACCTCTCCGGAGGTGGCGGGCCGTCGGCGTTCCCCCCGGCGCGGGCGGCCGGTCGGACCCGAACGGGTGAACAGTGCGGGGCGCGCGCATCAGCGGGGGTTGACCGGCGTTGAGTGGAGGGACGAGTGCACGAACCACGCGCCCCCGGGGGCGCGGGAGCGAGCGGAAGGGGTCGGCCGATGCCCGGTCTTCAGCGAGCCGTGCTGCTACGGGCGGCCGCGGCCGCGCTGGCCCTCGGCGCCGCGCTCGGGGCGCAGGCGGCGGTCGTCCCGGCCCTGGCCAAACGGGGGGTGGAGCGGGCCGAGCGGGACGCGTACGTGTGCGCCGAGGCGGTCCGGATGGAGGCGGTGGCGCGGGCCGGCCGCTCGGATCCGCAGGGGCGCCCGGCGCTCCTCGGCGACAGCCGGTACGAGCCCGGGAGGTACGAGTCCGGGGGGTACGACATCGACCGGTACGAGCTCGGGTGGCCGCCCGGCTGCGACCCGGCCACTCGTTAGGGTGAAACCGGATCAACCGATATCAATGTTCACTCTTTCGGCTTAACTCGCGAAACCGGAGGAACCCGGCGTCACCGTCGACGGTTCATAGGGCGTGACGGTGTTTCCCGAGGGGGTTGTCCGGATGGCCGGGCCGGTGACGGAGTGGATCGGCACGGCGGCCCGATTGGGCCTGGCCGTGGTCTGGGGCTGGGCGGGGCTGGCGAAGATCGCCGACCCGGCGGAGGCCGCCCAGGCGGTGCGCGCGTACGAGATCCTGCCCGAGGCCCTGGTCAAACCGGTCGGCCACGGGCTGCCCTTCCTGGAGCTGGCGCTCGCGCTGCTGCTGGTGGTCGGCCTGGGCACGCGCCTGGTCGCGGCACTCTCGGCGGGGCTGCTGCTCGCCTTCATCGCCGGGATCGCCTCCGCCTGGGCGCGCGGCATCTCGATCGACTGCGGATGCTTCGGCGGCGGCGGGGCGGTCGACTCCTCGCAGACCGAGTACCTCCAGGAGATCCTGCGCGACACCGGGTTCCTGCTGCTGGCCGGCTGGCTGCTCCGGTGGCCCCGCACCAAGTTCTCGGTGGACGGCTGGCTGGCGCGCTGAGCGCCCCGTCCTCCCACCGCACCACCCCCGCCCCCGAATCTGGAATGCCCAAGGCTGATGAGCGAGAAGAACCGAGAAGGCAAGCGCACCGCCCGCGAGCGGATGCTGGCGGACCGGGCCGCGGACGAGGCT
>NZ_JZWY01000038.1:0-22373 GCF_000966955.1 Streptomyces sp. NRRL S-495 | reverse complement strand
CCGGAAGAAGAAGAAGCTGATCATCGGCGGGGTGGCGCTCGCGGTGATCGCCGCCGCCGTGGTCACCGGCGTGGTGGTGCAGGACCAGCGCTCCAAGCCGGAGACCCCCACCGCGGCCCCGGCCGGCGCGATCGGGGACAAGAACCTGGTGATCCCGGTCGGCTCGGACAACTCGCCGGCCGTCCTCACCGTCTACGAGGACGCGCGCTGCCCCGCCTGCGGCACCTTCGAACGGGAGTTCTCGTCCACCATCAGCCAGTTGGAGGACGCGGGCAAGATCTACACCAACTACCACATCGTCTCGTTCATCGACCGGGCGGTGTCGGGCAAGGGCTCCCGCTACGGGGCCAACGCGCTGGCCTGCGCCCAGGACGCCGGGCACTTCCGCGACTACCACGACGTGCTCTACCGCAACCAGCCGGACGAGACCAGCGACGCCTTCGGCGACAAGGCGACCCTGATCAACCTCGGCAAGCAGGTCAACGGCCTCGACACCCCCGCCTTCGAGGCCTGCGTCAACGACTCCACGTACAGCGGATGGGTGTCGGCGGTCCAGCAGGACTTCGACAAGTCGAGCTACAAGTCCACGCCCACCGTGCTGCTCAACGGCCAGCCGATCTACCCGAAGTTCAACAACGAGGAGATCACCCCGGCCAACCTGGTGAAGTGGGTCGACGCCGCCAACCAGGGCAAGACGCTGGGCACCCCGGGCACCCACGGACAGTCGCCGGCCCCCACCAGCACCGCCTCGGAGAGCAACAACCCCTCGCCGAAGGCCGGCTGAGCCGGGCGCCCGCGCCGCGGCCACCGCCGTCCCCTCCCCGGCCGGAGGGGGCGGCGGCCGGCCGTGCTCCGGGCCGCACGCCGATCGGTGCACCGATCTGTGCACCGACTGTGACCCGCCGGGGTGTCCTGGACGGGCCGTCGACCCTGTAGCGTCGGAGCTGCCATGGATATCGCCTACATTCCCAGCCCGTCGCGGGGCGTCCTGGAAATCGGACCCGTCCCGCTGCGCGCCTACGCCTTCTGCATCATCCTCGGTGTCGTCGTCGCCGTCTGGCTCGGCAGCAAGCGCTGGGTCGCCCGCGGTGGTGGCAAGCACACGGTCGGCGACATCGCCGTCTGGGCTGTGCCGTTCGGCCTGGTCGGCGGCCGGCTCTACCACGTGATCACCGACCACCAGCTGTACTTCGCCGAGGGCAAGAACCCCTGGAACGCCTTCAAGATCTGGGAGGGCGGCCTCGGTATCTGGGGCGCGATCGCGCTGGGCGCGGTCGGCGCCTGGATCGGCGCCCGCCGCCGGGGCGTGCCGCTGCCCGCCTACGCCGACGCGATCGCCCCCGGCATCGCGCTCGCCCAGGCGCTGGGCCGCTGGGGCAACTGGTTCAACCAGGAGCTCTACGGCCGCGAGACCACGCTGCCGTGGGGCCTGGAGATCAAGAAGACGCTGCCGAGCGGTGAGGTGGTCACCGGGATCTACCACCCGACCTTCCTCTACGAGTCGCTCTGGTGCGTGGGCGTCGCGGCGCTGGTGATCTGGGCGGACAAGCGGTTCACCCTGGGCCACGGCCGGGCCTTCGCGCTGTACGTGGCCGCGTACACGGTGGGCCGGTTCTGGACCGAGTGGCTGCGGATCGACGACGCGCACCACATCTTCGGCCTGCGGCTGAACGACTGGGTGGCGATCTTCGTCTTCCTCGGCGCCGTCGCGTACCTCGTGATCGTCGGGAAGAAGCACCCCGGCCGCGAGGACCCGGCGAGCATCGACCCGATGGCCGACGCGGACGAGCGGGCGGCTGCGTCGGTCGAGCGGACCGCCGACGAGCCCGGTGACAAGTCGGGAGGGAAGTCGGGCGGGAAGTCGGGAGAGAAGTCGGGCGACGAGCCCGGCGGGAAGCCCGGCGGGAAGGCCCAGGACGCCCTCGCCGAGAAGCTCGACAAGTTGGAGAAGGACGCCAGGAACCCGGCCTGAGCTGCGCCGATCCAGGCCCCCGGCCGCCCTTCGCACCCGGTGCGGAGGGCGGCCGCCGTCATGTTCGGACAGCCTTACTTTGCTGGAAATGCCCAGGTCAACAGGGCTACGGTCAGTAAGTAAGGCGATCGGACCAATGGACGGAGGGGGAAGAGTCGTGACCGCGACCATCCTGGAGAACGAGGCCGGCCAGCACCCGCGGATACCCGCCGCAGGGCACCACCGGGACGTCAACGGCGGCTGGCTGCGGCCGGCGGTGTTCGGCGCGATGGACGGACTGGTCTCCAACTTCGCGCTGATGACCGGCGTCGTCGGCGGCGCCGTCCCCAGCAGCACGGTGGTGCTCACCGGCCTGGCCGGGCTGGCCGCCGGCGCCTGCTCGATGGCGGCGGGGGAGTACACCTCGGTGGCCTCCCAGCGGGAGCTGGTGCAGGCCGAGATCGAGGCGGAGCGGCTGGAGCTGAGCCGCAACCCGCACGGCGAGCTGGCCGAGCTGGCCCAGGTGTATGTCGACCGCGGGGTGGACCCGGAACTCGCCCACGAGGTGGCGCGGCAGCTGTCCGCCGACCCGGACCGGACGCTGGAGGTCCACGCCAGGGAGGAGCTGGGCGTCGACCCCAACGACCTGCCCTCGCCGTGGGTGGCGGCCGGGTCCTCCTTCGTCTGCTTCGCGGTGGGCGCGCTGCTCCCGCTGCTGCCGTACCTGCTGGGCGCGACCTCGCTGGTGCCGGCGCTGCTGCTCTCCGCGGCCGGGCTGTTCGCCTGCGGTGCGGTGGTGGCGCGGGTGACGGCGCGCAGCTGGTGGTTCAGCGGGCTGCGGCAGCTGGTGCTGGGCGGGGTGGCGGCGGGGGTGACGTATCTGCTGGGGTGGCTGATCGGCGGGCAGATCGGCTAAGGGGTCGGGGGCGGAACACTTTGCAAAGTGCACTTTGCAAAGTGTTCTGAGACTTTGCAAAGTCGCGGCCGGGGCGTGCGGAGGGGCGCGTCGGGCGGTCGCGGGGCCGGGCGCAGGGTGGTCGGGGGCGGCGGAGGGCCACTGTGGGGGTGCGGTGTGCTGTTGCATGGTTATGCAGACTCATGGGTGACATTGCGCACATGGCACTCCGACTCCGCCTGGCTTGTCTCAGCATTCGAGCCAATCGGGCCAAGGAATCGCATCTGCCGATCGAGTGTGGGAATGGATTCCCAGGCATCCTTGGCCGACGCCCGTGGCGGGCGGATGTCGCCCCTGTTTCAGGCGGTCGACAGCCGGGCACAATCGTCGTGGCGTGCGGCGCGGCACGCCCTCCCGCGGCACCCGTGACCTGCGGATCCGTCCCGCGATGTGGACGAGGTATCCCGCTTCCCGGGATGTTCGGCATCATGTAACTTGCACGAAATCGCATCAGGGCCAACGTCGTCCCTACTGCACCAGCCTCCAAAGACGACGACGGGAGAGCCGATGCTGTCTGCATCCATGCACTCCGCCAACGAGCCCCAGGCCGGCGCCGCCCGCCCGCCGTACGCGCTCGTTCCGGATGCGCGACCTGCTGCTCAGGGCCTGTACGACCCGCGAAACGAGCACGACGCCTGTGGCGTCGGATTCGTCGCCACGCTGACCGGCATCGCCGACCACACCGTCGTCGAGCAGGCGCTGACCGTCCTGCGCAACCTGGAGCACCGCGGCGCCACCGGCGCCGAGCCGGACTCCGGTGACGGCGCCGGCATCCTCACCCAGGTCCCGGACGCCTTCCTGCGCGCCAAGGTCGACTTCGAACTCCCGGCCGCCGGCTCCTACGCGGTCGGCATCGCCTTCCTGCCCGACGCCGACGACCAGGATGCCGCCGCCGTCGCGCGGATCGAGGCCATCGCCGCCGAGGAGGACCTGACCGTCCTCGGCTGGCGCGACGTCCCGGTCACCCCGGACCTGCTGGGCGCCACCGCCCGCGGCGTCATGCCCCGGTTCCGCCAGCTGTTCCTCGGCGGCGCGGACAAGAGCGGCATCGAGCTCGACCGGGTCGCCTTCGTGGTCCGCAAGCGCTCCGAGCGCGAGGCCGGGGTCTACTTCCCGTCGCTGTCCGCGCGCACCATCGTCTACAAGGGCATGCTGACCACCGGCCAGCTGGAGCCCTTCTTCCCCGACCTGTCGGACCGGCTCTACGCCTCCGCGCTCGGTCTGGTGCACTCGCGGTTCTCCACCAACACCTTCCCGAGCTGGCCGCTCGCCCACCCGTACCGCTTCGTCGCGCACAACGGCGAGATCAACACGGTCAAGGGCAACCGGAACTGGATGACCGCCCGGGAGTCCCAGCTCGTCACCGACCTGATCCCCGCCAACCGGAACGGCCAGGGCCTGGAGCGGATCTTCCCGATCTGCACCCCGGAGCACTCCGACTCGGCCTCCTTCGACGAGGTCCTGGAGCTGCTCCACCTCGGCGGCCGTTCGCTGCCGCACGCGGTGCTGATGATGATCCCCGAGGCGTGGGAGAACCACGTCACGATGGACCCGGCCCGCCGCGCCTTCTACCAGTACCACTCCAACCTGATGGAGCCCTGGGACGGCCCGGCCTGCGTCACCTTCACCGACGGCACGCAGATCGGCGCCGTGCTGGACCGCAACGGCCTGCGCCCCGCCCGCTACTGGATCACCGAGGACGGCCTGGTCGTCCTCTCCTCCGAGGTCGGCGTGCTCGACATCGAGCAGACCCGGGTGGTCAAGAAGGGCCGGCTGCAGCCCGGCCGGATGTTCCTCGTCGACACCGCCGAGCACCGGATCGTCGAGGACGAGGAGATCAAGTCGGCGCTGGCCGCCGAGCACCCCTACGCGGAGTGGGTCGAGGGCGGGCAGATCGAGCTCGCCAAGCTCCCCGAGCGCGAGCACATCGCGCACACCCACGCCTCCGTCACCCGCCGCCAGCAGACCTTCGGCTACACCGAGGAGGAGCTGCGGGTCGTCCTGGCGCCGATGGCGAAGACCGGCGCCGAGGCGCTCGGCTCGATGGGCACCGACTCGCCGATCGCCGCGCTGAGCGAGAAGCCGCGACTGCTGTTCGACTACTTCGTGCAGCTCTTCGCGCAGGTCACCAACCCGCCGCTGGACGCCATCCGCGAGGAGCTCGTCACCTCGCTGCTGTCCAACCTCGGCCCCGAGGGCAACCTGCTGGCCGCCGAGGCCGCGTCCTGCCGCTCGGTCGGCATCACCTTCCCGGTGATCGACAACGACGAGCTGGCCAAGCTGGTCCACATCAACGCGGACGGCGACCAGCCCGGCCTCAAGGCCGTCACGCTGTCCGGCCTGTACCGGGTCGCCACCGGCGGCGAGGGCCTGGCCGCCCGGCTCGCCGCCATCGCCGCCGAGGCGGACGCGGCGATCGCGGACGGCGCCCGGATCATCGTGCTCTCCGACCGGCACTCCGACGCCGAGCACGCTCCGATCCCCTCGCTGCTGCTCACCTCGGCGATCCACCACCACCTGATCCGCACCAAGCAGCGCACCCGGGTGTCGCTGCTGGTCGAGGCCGGTGACGTGCGCGAGGTGCACCACGTCGCGCTGCTGATCGGCTACGGCGCCGGCGCGGTCAACCCGTACCTGGCCATGGAGTCGGTCGAGGACCTCGTCGCCCAGGGCACCTTCCTGACCGGTGTCGAGGCCGAGAAGGCGATCAAGAACCTGATCAAGGCGCTCGGCAAGGGCGTGCTCAAGGTGATGTCCAAGATGGGCATCTCCACCGTCGCCTCCTACCGCGGCGCGCAGGTCTTCGAGGCCATCGGCCTCGCCCAGGACCTGGTCGACGCCTACTTCGCCGGCACCACCAGCAAGCTCGGCGGCATCGGCCTGGAGGAGGTCGCCAAGGAGACCGCCGCCCGGCACGCCAAGGCGTACCCGGCCTCCGGCATCCCGGCCGCGCACCGCGCCCTGGACATCGGCGGCGAGTACCAGTGGCGCCGCGAGGGCGAGCCGCACCTGTTCGACCCGGACACCGTCTTCCGGCTGCAGCACTCCACCCGCAACCGCCGGTACGACATCTTCAAGCAGTACACGGACCGGGTGAACGAGCAGTCCGAGCGGCTGATGACGCTGCGCGGCCTGTTCAAGCTGGACGGGCTCGGCCGCACCCCGGTGCCGGTCGAGGAGGTCGAGCCGGTCTCCGAGATCGTCAAGCGGTTCTCCACCGGCGCCATGTCGTACGGCTCGATCTCCCTCGAGGCGCACGAGACGCTGGCGATCGCGATGAACCGGCTCGGCGCCAAGTCCAACACCGGTGAGGGCGGCGAGGACCCGGACCGCCTGTACGACCCGGAGCGCCGCTCGGCGATCAAGCAGGTCGCCTCCGGCCGCTTCGGCGTCACCTCCGAGTACCTGGTCAACGCCGACGACATCCAGATCAAGATGGCCCAGGGCGCCAAGCCCGGCGAGGGCGGTCAGCTGCCCGGCCACAAGGTCTACCCGTGGGTCGCCAAGACCCGGCACTCCACCCCGGGTGTCGGTCTGATCTCGCCGCCGCCGCACCACGACATCTACTCGATCGAGGACCTGGCGCAGCTGATCCACGACCTCAAGAACGCCAACCCCGAGGCCCGCATCCATGTGAAGCTGGTCTCCGAGGTCGGCGTCGGCACGGTCGCGGCCGGCGTCTCCAAGGCGCACGCGGACGTCGTGCTGGTCTCCGGCCACGACGGCGGCACCGGCGCCTCGCCGCTCACCTCGCTCAAGCACGCGGGCGGCCCCTGGGAGCTCGGCCTCGCCGAGACCCAGCAGACCCTGCTGCTGAACGGCCTGCGCGACCGGATCGTGGTGCAGACCGACGGCCAGCTGAAGACCGGCCGCGATGTGGTGATCGCCGCGCTGCTGGGCGCCGAGGAGTTCGGCTTCGCGACCGCCCCGCTGGTGGTCTCCGGCTGCATCATGATGCGCGTCTGCCACCTGGACACCTGCCCGGTCGGCGTCGCCACCCAGAACCCGGTGCTGCGCGAGCGCTTCTCCGGCAAGCCGGAGTTCGTGGTCAACTTCTTCGAGTTCATCGCGGAGGAGGTCCGGGAGATCCTGGCCGAGCTGGGCTTCCGCTCGATCGAGGAGGCCGTCGGCCACGCCGAGCACATCGACGCCGAGGCCGCGGTCGACCACTGGAAGGCCGTCGGGCTCGACCTGGCCCCGCTGTTCCACGTGCCCGAGCTGCCCGAGGGCGCGTCCCTGCACCGCACCACCACGCAGGACCACGCGCTGGACAAGGCCCTGGACAACCAGCTGATCGACCTGGCCCAGGACGCCCTGGAGAACGGCGACGCCGTCCGCATCCAGCTGCCGATCCGCAACGTCAACCGGACTGTCGGCACCATGCTCGGCCACCACGTGACCAAGCGGTACCGCGGCGAGGGCCTGCCCGAGGGCACCATCGACGTCACCTTCACCGGCTCGGCCGGCCAGTCCTTCGGCGCCTTCGTGCCGCGCGGCGTGACGCTGCGGCTGGAGGGCGACGCCAACGACTACGTCGGCAAGGGCCTGTCCGGCGGTGTGCTCGTGGTCCGCCCGGCCCGCGACGCGGCGGCCATCGGCAACGACGCGCAGAACCACGTCATCGCCGGCAACACCATCGGCTACGGCGCCACCAGCGGCCGGATCCACCTGCGCGGCAAGGCCGGCGAGCGGTTCGCCGTCCGCAACTCGGGTGCCACCCTGGTCGTCGAGGGCGTGGGCGACCACGCGCTGGAGTACATGACCGGCGGCCGGGTCGTCATCCTCGGCGAGACCGGGCGCAACCTGGCGGCCGGCATGTCCGGCGGCGTCGCCTACGTGCTGGACCTGCGCCCGGCGAACGTCAACAGCGGCATGGTGGGCATCGAGGCCCCCGGCGCCGCAGACCGCGAATGGCTGCGCGAGACCGTGCAGCAGCACTACGAGGAGACCGGCTCCACCGTCGCGGCCGAACTCCTGGCGGACTGGGGCAGCGGGGTCTCCCGCTTCTCCACGATCATGCCGACCGACTACAAGGCAGTGCTCGCCGCCAAGGACGCCGCTGAGCGCGATGGCCTCTCCGAGGCCGAGACCACTCGCAAGATGATGGAGGCGGCACGTGGCTGACCCCAAGGGCTTCCTGACCACGCCCAAGCAGCTCGCCGAGCGGCGTCCGGTGGACGTGCGCATCCGGGACTGGAACGAGGTCTACGTCGAGCGCAGCCTGCTGCCGATCATCACCAAGCAGGCCGGCCGCTGCATGGACTGCGGCATCCCGTTCTGCCACAACGGCTGCCCGCTCGGGAACCTCATCCCGGAGTGGAACGACCTCGCCTACCGGGACGACTGGACCGGCGCGATCGAGCGGCTGCACGCGACCAACAACTTCCCGGAGTTCACCGGGCGGCTCTGCCCGGCGCCCTGCGAGTCGGCCTGCGTGCTCGGCATCAACCAGGACGCGGTGACCATCAAGAACGTCGAGGTCACCATCATCGACAAGGCCTGGGACCGCGGCGGGGTCACCCCGCAGGTGCCGGAGCGGCTGTCGGGCAAGACGGTCGCCGTGGTCGGCTCCGGGCCGGCCGGCCTGGCCGTCGCCCAGCAGCTCACCCGGGCCGGGCACACCGTCGTGGTGTACGAGCGGGCCGACCGGATCGGCGGCCTGCTGCGGTACGGCATCCCCGAGTTCAAGATGGAGAAGCGCCACATCAACCGCCGCGTCGAGCAGATGCGCGCGGAGGGCACCCGGTTCCGCACCGGCGTGCACGTGGGCGAGGACATCACCGGGCAGCAGCTGCGCGAGCGCTTCGACGCGGTCGTCGTCGCGGCCGGCGCCACCACCGCCCGCGACCTGCCGGTGCCCGGGCGCGAGCTCAAGGGCGTCCACCAGGCGATGGAGTACCTGCCGCTGGCCAACAAGGTGCAGGAGGGCGACTTCGTCGAGCCGCCGATCAGCGCCAAGGGCAAGCACGTCGTGGTCATCGGCGGCGGCGACACCGGCGCGGACTGCGTCGGCACCGCCCACCGGCAGGGGGCGGCCTCGGTCACCCAGCTGGAGATCATGCCGCAGCCGGGCGAGGAGCGGCCGGCCGGCCAGCCCTGGCCGACCATGCCGATGACCTACAAGGTCACCTCCGCGCACGAGGAGGGCGGCGAGCGGATCTACTCCGTCTCCACCACCCACTTCAGCGGTGACGAGGAGGGCAACGTCCAGGAGCTGCACCTCGTCGAGGTGGAGTTCAAGGACGGGAAGTTCGAGCAGGTGCCGGGCAGCGAGCGGGCGATCCCGGCGCAGCTGGTCACCCTGGCGATGGGCTTCACCGGTACGGACGTCAGGAACGGTCTGGTCGAGCAGCTGGGCGTGGACCTCGACGCACGCGGTAATGTGTCCCGGGACGCGAAGTTCGCCACCAATGTCGATGGCGTCTACGTCTGCGGCGATGCCGGTCGTGGCCAGTCGCTGATCGTCTGGGCCATCGCGGAGGGCCGCTCGGCCGCCGCGGCGGTCGACACCTACTTGGGCGGCAAGACCCCGCTGCCCGCACCGATCCGGCCGACGGACCGCCCTCTGGTGGTCTGATCCGGTCCAGGTAGCCCGGCGCCGCATTCGCCGGGTCGTACCGAGCCGCACCCCGTCAGCGTCGCCGGGCCACCGCGGTCCCTGGCGCCTGCCCACATCCCCGACCAGTTTGGGGGCAGGCGCCGTTCGCATGCCCGGGGACGTTCGGGCGCGCGTGCGGGTTCCGTCAACTGTTGTCGGTTCCGGCCGAGTTGTGGTCACCCTGCGGGTGGTGGCGGGGGTTGGGGATGTGCACGGCGGCGGCGGGGGACTAGAGTGCGTTCCGGGGAGCTACGGTTCGGCTACCGCGCGTATCCGGACGCCGCTCGTCCGGGCGGCCCCGGTGGGGGCGGAAGATCCCGATGAGGGCGTTCCGAGGACTGTTGTTCGTCGGTCCCTGGTGGAAGACTGCGGCCACGGCCGGGGGGCTGCTGACGTGCGGAGGTTGAGGCGATGAGTGCGACTCAGGCGGGTGGCGGTGCCACGGTGCGGCGTCTGCTGCTGGGGTCGCAACTGCGACGGCTCCGGGAGGCCCGCGGGGTCAGCCGGGAGGAGGCCGGATACTCGATCCGGGCCTCCGAGTCGAAGATCAGCCGGATGGAGCTCGGCCGGGTCGGCTTCAAGGAGCGCGACGTCGCCGACCTGCTGACCCTGTACGGGGTGGACGCGGAGCCGGAGCGGGCCTCGGTGCTCGGACTGGTCCGGGCGGCCAACGCGACCTCCTGGTGGAACGGCTACGGGGACGTCCTGCCGGGCTGGTTCCAGAACTACCTGGGCCTGGAGGAGGCCGCCACCGAGATCCGCAGCTACGAGGTCCAGTTCGTCCACGGGCTGCTGCAGACCGCCGACTACGCGCGGGCGGTGATCACCCACGGCGGCCATGTGACCGAACCGGCCGAGATCGAGCGGCGGGTGGAGGTGCGGCTCAAGCGGCAGCAGGTGCTGGGCGCCGAGCGGGCGCCGCGGCTGGTCGCGGTGCTGGACGAGGCCGCGCTGCGCCGTCCCTGGGGCGGTCCGGAGCTGATGCGGGCGCAGATCGACCGCCTGCTGGAGCTGACCGAACTCCCGAACGTGGTGCTCCAGGTGATGCCGCTGGGCTTCGGCGGGCTGCGCGCGGAGGGCGGCGCGTTCTCGGTGCTGGCCTTCGACGAGCAGGAGCTGCCGGACATCGTCTACCTGGAGCAGTTCACCACCGCCCTCTACCTCGACAAGCCGGCCGAGGTGGCCGAGTACGCGGGCGCGATGGACGGTCTGGTGGCGGACAGCCTTTCTCCCGAGCGGACACGAGAAGTTCTCCGCTCCGTACGCCAAGAGCTGTAGCAGGTAAGTACGATGAGGCCCGATCAGTTCTGATCGCGAACGACCGCCGGAAAATCGCGGGCGTTCCCGAACGGTATGAGAGGGATCGGATGTCGTACCTTTCCGAGTTGGCGCTGCAGTACATCGACGGCGAGTGGCGCGAGGGCAGCGGCTCCTGGGACATCGTCGACGTCGACCCCTTCACCGGGGACAAGCTCGCGAGCATCACCGTGGCCACCGTCGACGAGGTCGACCAGGCCTACCGGGCCGCGGCGCAGGCGCAGAAGGAGTGGGCGGCCACCAACCCCTACACCCGGCGGCTGGTCTTCGAGCGCGCGCTGCGGATCCTGGAGGACCGCGAGCAGGAGATCACCCGGGACATTATGGCCGAACTCGGCGGCACCGCCGTCAAGGCCTGGTTCGAGCTCTCCCTCACCAAGGACATGCTGCGCGAGGCGATGCAGCTGTCCCTGCGGGCCGAGGGGCGGCTGCTGCCCTCGCCGGTGGACGGCAAGGAGAACCGGCTCTACCGGCTGCCGGTCGGCGTCGTCGGGGTGATCAGCCCGTTCAACTTCCCGCTGTTCCTGTCGATGAAGGCCGTCGCCCCGGCGCTGGCGCTCGGCAACGGCGTGGTGCTCAAGCCGCACCAGGAGACCCCGGTGGTCGGCGGCACCCTGATCGCCAAGATCTTCGAGGAGGCGGGCCTGCCGGCCGGCCTGCTGAACGTCGTGATCACCGACATCGCCGAGATCGGTGACGCGTTCATCGAGCACCCGCTCGCCAAGGTGATCTCCTTCACCGGCTCCGACAAGGTCGGCCGGCACGTCGCCACCGTCGCCGCCTCCCACTTCAAGCGGACCGTGCTGGAGCTCGGCGGCAACAGCGCGCTGATCGTGCTGGACGACGCCGACCTGGACTACGCCGTGGACGCGGCCGTGTTCAGCCGCTTCGTGCACCAGGGCCAGGTCTGCATGGCCGCCAACCGGGTGCTCGTCGACCGCAGCGTCGCCGAGGAGTTCACCCGCAAGTTCGTCGCCAAGGTCGCCACCCTGAAGGTCGGCGATCCGAGGGACCCGGCCACCCACATCGGCCCGCTGATCAACCCGGTCCAGGCCGACGCGATCTCCGCGCAGGTGGACCAGGCCGTCGCCGGCGGCGCCACCGCGCTGCTGCGCGGCACCACCGTCGGCAGCCTGATGGACCCGGTCGTGCTCGGCGGCCTGCCGGCCGACGCGCCGATCCTGCAGCGCGAGCTGTTCGGGCCGGTGGTGCTGGTGGTGGAGTTCGACGGCGAGGACGAGGCGGTGCGGATCGCCAACGACACGCCGTTCGGGCTCAGCGGCGCGGTGCACACGGCCGACGTCGAGCGCGGGGTGCGGGTCGCGCAGCGGATCGAGACCGGCATGATCCACGTCAACGACGGGACCATCGCGGACGAGCCCGTGGTGCCGTTCGGCGGTGAGAAGAGCTCGGGCGTCGGCCGGCTGAACGGCGAGTCCACGGTGGACGCCTTCACCACGGTGAAGTGGATCTCGATCCAGCACGGGCGCAGCCGCTTCCCGTTCTGAACGGGCCCG
This sequence comes from Streptomyces sp. NRRL S-495, assembly GCF_000966955.1. Taxonomy (NCBI): domain Bacteria; kingdom Bacillati; phylum Actinomycetota; class Actinomycetes; order Kitasatosporales; family Streptomycetaceae; genus Streptomyces; species Streptomyces sp. NRRL S-495. The sequence continues at coordinate 10,035 of NZ_JZWY01000038.1, read as the reverse complement.
AGGACCCGGCCGGCCCTGGTGGCGGCCGGGTCCCCCCGACTGCTGGTGTTCGACGGATCGAAGGGGTGGCCGGGTGACCGGGTTTCAGGAGATCGGCCGGGAGTGGCTCGCCGGTGACGGAGCGGACGGTGCGCGGCCGCCCGCCGATCTGCGTCCCGAAGTCCCGCACCCCGCCCGGATGTACGACTACTACATAGGCGGCAAGGACAATTTCCCGGCCGACCGGGAGGCCGCCGAGCGGGTGCTCGCGATCAGCCCGATGGTGCGGATCAGCGCCGTCGCCAACCGGGCCTTCCTCGGCCGCGCGGTGCGGCACCTCGCCGAGGACGGCATCCGCCGGTTCGTCGACATCGGCACCGGCATCCCGAGCGCCGGGAACACCCATGAGATCGCCCAGCGGGTCCGGCCCGACGCCCGGGTGGTGTACCTCGACAACGACCCGATCGTACTGGTGCACGGCCGCGCGCTGCTGAGCGGCACCACCCCGGAGAGCACCGCGGTGGTCCAGGCCGATCTGCGCGACCCGGCGGGGATCCTGGCCGCCCCGGAGGTCCGGCAGGCCCTGGACTCGGGCGAACCGGTCGGGCTGCTGCTGGTCGCGGTGCTGCACTTCGTCGACGAGCAGGACGACCCCTACGGCATCGTGCGCACCCTGGTGGACGCCCTGCCGCCCGGCAGCCGGCTCGTCCTCTCCCACGGCACCCTGGACTTCACCCCCACCGCCGACGCCGGCCGCGGCCCGGCCGTCTACCGCAGCGCCTCCGCCCAGCTCACCATGCGCCGCCGGGAGCAGGTGCTGCGCTTCTTCGACGGCCTGAAGCTCACCGACCCGGGCCTGGTCACCGCCCCCCTCTGGTGCCCCGACACCCCCGAGCAGCCCACCGACTCCCAGGTCGGCATCTGGGCGGGCGTGGCGGAGAAGCCCTAGGCGGCCGGGTAGCGGAGCAGCTCGGAGGTCGCGAGCTCGAAGGCGAACGGCTCCGGGACCGGCACGGCGTCGCCGAACTTCCCGGTCCACCGGCGGTGGTAGGCACCGTTGCCGGGCTCGGAGTGCAGGGTGAGCGTGCCCTCGCGCGGGTCGATCACCAGGTAGAGCGGGATCCCCATCTGCGGGTAGTCGCGGACCTTGCCGACCAGGTCGTTCTCCGGGTTGGAGGGGGAGACGATCTCGACGGCGATCACGGCCAGCTCGGCGGGGACCTGGTTGCCGCCGAGCTCGACGGTGGCGAGCGGGATGTAGGTCAGGTCGGGATTGCGGAGCTTGCCGGTGTTCGGAGAGCTCAGATCGGTGTTCTCGCTGGGCATCAGGTCTTTCGGGCGATGGGCATCGAACTGCTCGCGGACGAGCAGCAGATTGCGTTGGTGGATCACCGACGGCCCGGCCATCATGATGATCTCGTCGCCCGACACCTCGATCTTCCAGCCCGACGGTGGGGTCAGGGTCTGGGCGTAGGCCAGCAACTGGGCATGCCGTTCGGGGATCCGGAGCTCGCTCATGGGGCCATCCTCTCATCGCGTGGTGCTTCTCCAGATAGTAGTTCGTGCTGCGAATTACGGCTGTTAGGCTGGTCGGATGGCGAAGAGCGAGGGTGGCGGTATCGGGGTCGTGGGGGCGTTGGTGCGGGCGGCGTTCCTGGTGGACGCGGTGTATGCCGATTCGGCGCGGGAGTTCGGGTTGACGCCGCAGCAGGGGCAGTTGCTCTGTGTGCTGCTGGGGCGGTCGTACGTGATGGGGGAGTTGGGCGGTGTGCTGCGGCTGGCCAAGTCGAGCCTGACCGGTCTGGTCGACCGGAGTGAGCGCAACGGGCTGGTGCGGCGGGAGAGTTGCAAAGGGGACGCGCGTGCCGTGTGGGTGCTGCTGACGGCGGAGGGGGCGGTGCTGGCGGAGCGCTTCTACGCGGAGACCTGTCGCCGGATCGACGAGCTGCCGGCCGGGCTCTCCGGTGCGGAGCGGGAGCTGCTGGGCGGGCTGCTCGGCCGGGTGGTGCTGGACAACAAGGTGCCTCCGGTGTTCGGGGAGTAGCGGGCGTCCGGGGGCTTGCAGGGGTTGAAGTTCGCGTCACGAACTAATATGTTCGTGCTGCGAACTTCAGCTCCTTTTTGCATGTGGGGGAACGATGGGCATCGGGAACGCGGGCGTCGTCTTCGGATTCGGCGCACCGGGAGACCTCGCCGACGCGGCGAGCCTGCTGGACCTCGTCCAGCAGGCCGACCGGGACGGGCTGGACCACTTCTCGCTGTCCGACCACCCGTACGTCGGCGGGCGGGTGGACGCGTACGCCGCGCTCGGCTTCCTGCTCGGGCGGACCGGGCGGATCAGCGGCTTCGTCAACGTCACCAACCTGCCGACCCGGCCCGCACCGATGCTGGCGCGGACCGTCACCTCGCTGTCCGCGCTGTCCGGCGGGCGCGTGGTGCTGGGGATCGGCGCCGGCGGGGTCTGGGACCGGATCACCGACCTGGGCGTCGAGCGGCTCACCCCGGGCGAGGCGGTGGAGGCTTTCGAGGAGGCGATCGTGCTGGTCAAGCGGCTGTCGGGCGGCGGCCCGCCGGTCACCCACGAGGGGCGGCACTACCGCGTCCGGGAGATCGAGCCGGCGCCCGTCGCCGCGCCGCCGGTGTGGACGGGCTCCAACGGCCGCAAGTCGCTGGCCGCCACCGGCCGGGTCGCCGACGGCTGGATCCCCGCCCATGCGGCGGACTGGCTCAGCGAGCGCTACCGCACCTCGCGGCCGGTCGTCGACGAGGCGGCCGCCGCCGTCGGACGCGACCCGCGCGAGGTCCGCACCGTCTACAACCTGCCCGGCCGGATCACCGACCGGCCGCTCGCCGCGACCCGCGACGCCGAGGGCAGGTGGCTCGGCGGCTCGGTGGGCCAGTGGGTGGAGGAGCTGACCGGCGCGGTGCTGGAGCACGGCGCGTCCGGCTTCACCTTCTTCGCCGCCGACCACGGCTCGCCGGACCCGGTCACCCTCGGCCGGTGGGCGCGGGAGGTCGCCCCGGCGGTCCGGGAGGCGGTCGGGGACGTGGTCGGGGACGCGGCGGGGAAGGGCTGAGCCCCGCCTCAGGCCGCGCGGGCCTCGCGGCGGTAGCCGCCCGGGGCCAGGCCGTACTCGCGTTTGAAGGCCTTGGCGAAGGCGTACTCCGAGCCGTAGCCGGTCTTCGCGGCGACGGCGGTGAGCGGGGCCTCGGACTCGCGCAGCAGACGGGCCGCCGTGGTCATCCGCCAGCGGGTCAGGTACGCCATCGGCGGCTCGCCGACCAGGGCGGTGAACCGGCGGGCGAACGCCGCCCGGGAGAGGCCGGCCCGGGTGGCCAGCGACTCCACCGTCCACGGCGTGGACGGCGCCTCGTGGATCGCGGTCAGCGCCGGCGCCACCGCCGCGTCCCCGAGCGCCGCCGCCCAGCCGGCCGCGGTGGCGGGCGGCTGCTCCTCGAACCAGGCCCGCAGGATGTACAGCAGCAGCGAGTCGATCAGTGCCGGGACGATGCCGGCCGAGCCGATCCGCGGGTTCTCCAGTTCGGCGCCGAGGAGTTGGACGGCCGCGCTCAGCTCGGGGTGGCGGCCGTGCCGGGTCTGCAGGTGGACGATCTCCGGCAGTTGCCGCACCAGCGGGTGCGGGCGGGCCTGGTCGAGGTGGTAGTTGCCGCACAGCAGGCTGGTGCGCGGCCCGTCCCCGCCGACGGTGACGGTGCCGATCGGCAGGCTCGGCCGGAACTGCGAGGGCTGCTCGGGGACCGCCGGGGTGTCCGGCCGGTCGGCGAGGACGTGGCCCCGGCCGTCCCGCAGGAAGACCACGTCCCCCGGGCTGAGTGCGATCGGCTCGGCCGTGTCGTCCTCCAACGGCACCAGCCAGCAGGTCCCGTAGAGGACGACATGGAACCCGGCGCCGGCGACCGGGGGCAGCCGCAGTCCCCACGGGGCCCGGCCCTCGGTGCGGACGGAGGCGGGCTGCCCCGTCCGCATCGAACCCAGCGCCTCGGTCAGGATGTCCATGCCGCCTCCCCCGGTCGGTACGTGCTCCACCGGAACCCTACGGCTCAGGCGACGGTGAGGACGATCTTGCCCTGGGTGCGGCCGGTGGCGATCAGCTCGTGCGCCTTGCTGGCCTCCTCCAGCGGGAAGGTCTCGGCGATGTGCGGCCGGATCCGGCCCTCCTCCACCAGCCGGGCGATCGCCTCCAGCGAGGCGTAGTCCGGCTCCACCGAGATGCCGGCGAACCGCCGCCCGGCGGCCTCGACCTCGGCGGCCAGCGCGGTGTTCCAGTGCTCCATGATCGAGACCAGCACGCCGCCCTCGCGCAGCACCTCCAGCGAGGCGGTGCCCTGCGAGGAGGAGTCGAGCACCACGTCCACCTGGCCGACCGCCGCCAGGAAGCCCTCGGTGCGGTAGTCGATCACCTCGTCCGCGCCCAGACCGCGCACGAAGTCGTGCTTCGGCTCGCTGGCCAGGGCGATCACGTACGCGCCGCGGGCCTTGGCGATCTGGACGGCGAGGTGGCCGACGCCGCCCGCCGCGCGGTGGATCAGCACCCGCTGCCCCTCGGACAGGCCCGCCGCGTCGACCAGGCCCTGCCAGGCGGTGAGCGCGGCCAGCGGCAGCGCGGCGGCCTCGACGTGGTTCAGCGCGGTGGGCTTGCGGGCCACCTGGCGGGACGGCACCGCGACGTACTCGGCGTAGCCGGTGGCGGCCCGGGGGAAGAACGGCAGGCCGAACACCTCGTCGCCGGCCTTGAACCGGGCACCCGGCCCGGCCACCTCGACGACGCCCGAGATGTCCCAGCCGACGCCGAAGGGCGGCTCGCCGAGCAGCGGGTAGGCGCCCGAACGGACCGCCACGTCCACCGGGTTGACGCCGCTGGCGTGGACGCGGACGAGCACCTCGCCGCCGCGCGGCGCGGGCCGGTCGGTCTCGACGACCTCCAGGACCTCGGGGCCGCCGACGGACTTCTGGACAACTGCGCGCATGGGACTGCTCCTTGTCGGGACGGTGCACTGCTCTCGGTGACGTGATCAACGGTAGGCAGGCCGGGCGCGCGGCTGAATATCCTGCGGTCTCGGGAAGATGTCCCAGCGTCTCGCCGGCCGGTGGTCCCGTTGCCCCGCCGGCCGGACCGCGCCCCGGTCGCGAGGTGGCCGCCCTGGTCGCCGCGGCGGGGGAGAGCGGGGACGCGGCGCAGCCGGCCCGGGCCGGTGCGCGGCTGGCGGAGCCGGCCCGGATCGAGCGGGAGGCGATGACGGCGCTGGTCACGCCCTGGCTCAGGAATCGCCGGTCAGGTCGCCGATGCGGAAGAGGGGGCGGCGGGTTCGCCGGCAGTGCCACCAGGCCCGTGCGCGTCGTCCGGGTCCGCGGCCGGCACCAGCAGGTGGACGTGGCCGGGGCAGGTCGGCCACTGGAGGAACTCGTAGCCGGTGAGGTGGTCCTGTGCCTGCTCGGCGATGAGCGCGGTGAGCGGCCCGGGCGGCAGGTAGGGGTCCGTTTCGAGGGTGTACCGCAGGCCCCGGGCGCTGCCGAGGCCGAGCAGGAAGCCGGAGTACGGCTCCTCGGAGAGCTCCCAGCGGGCACCGTCCGGCAGTCGGGCGCCGGCGGGCAGGTGCCGCAGGTCCCGTCCGACGCGGGTGCAGGGGGTGTGGAACTCGGCCGGCACGTCGGCCGGGGGCGGGGCGTCCAGAGGCCAGGTGGCGATGGTCCGCATACGGGCCAGGCTACCGGCGGGGGAGCGGGCGGGGGAGAGGAACAGCCCCCGGGGTACGGGCCCCGGGGGCTGTTCCGGCCGTGCGGGCCGGTGGGGTGCGCCGGCCGTGGGACCGGGTTTCCGGCTGTGGGACCGGTTTCCGGCTGTGGGGCCGGGTCGGTCAGAAGACCGGCTGGCCGGCCCGGACCAGGCGCCAGGACTCGGCGGCGAAGTCGGCCGGGTCGATGACGCCCTTCGCCTTCACCCAGGCGATCATCGCGTTGCGGATCTCGTCCGAGTTGGCCCACACCTTCTGGGCGGCCGCGACGTGCGGGAAGTTGCCGCCGCCGTTGGCGCGGTAGTTGTTCACCGCGAGGACGAACTGCGCGGTCGGGTCGATCGGACGGCCCTCGAAGCTGAGGTTGACGATCCGGGAGCCGGCCGGCTGGGCGATGTCGATGTCGTACGAAACGCCGTACACCGAGTCGTAGTTGTAGTCCGGGGTGTTCTGGGCGTTGGTCAGGGTGGCCTTGTCGACCGGCGCGCCCGGGGCGAGCTGGTTGTAGTACTTGGCCGAGAACTCCAGGTAGTCCTTGATCTGGGCGCCCGTCAGGATGCGGGCCTCCAGGGTGTTCTCGTAGATGTACAGGCCGGCCGCGTCGCGCAGCTTGACCTGGCCGGCCGGGATGACGGCGCTGCGGTTGAACGGCGCGGCCTGGGCGAGCACCGGCAGCTTGGCGTACTGGCCGCCGGCCAGCGCGTCGCGCACCACGTCGGCCTGGACCCGGCCGATGAGGTCGATGATCGGGGTGTCCTTGAACGGCGCGTCGGCGATGGACAGCGCGACCTTGGCGGTGCCGATGACCTGGTTGACGTACTCGACGACCTTCTTGTGCTGCTCGGTCATCAGGCCGACGATCTCCGGGTCCTCCGGGACGGTGTTGGAGTTCAGCACCCGGGAGGAGAGCGAGACGACCTTCCACGCGCCGCCGACGAGCTCGACCTCGAAGTCGAAGCAGGTCAGCCGCTGGCCCCAGCACAGCGGCTCGGACAGCACGACCGTCTTCCCGGTCTCCTTGTTGACGACCAGGCGCTGCGGGATCTCCTTGTGGGCGTGGCCCACCAGGACGGCGTCGATGCCGGGCACCTGCTCGGCCAGCGCGACCGAGGCGTTCTCCGCCCAGGGCAGCTGGTCGCCGTAGGAGGTGGCCTCGTCCATGCCGGAGTGGCAGGCGACCACGATGACGTCCGCGCCGGCGGCCTTGACCTTCGGCACCCAGATCTTCGCCGTCTCGACGATGCCCGGGAAGGTCATCTTGCCGGCGACGTTCGCCTTGTCCCAGATCGCGATGCCCGGGTTGGTCAGGCCGACGATGCCGACCTTGAGGGCCGGGCCGTTGCCCAGCTTCACCTTGCGGATCACATAGGGCGGGAAGGCCGGCTTGTCGTTGCGGGCGTTCAGCGCGTTGGCGCCGAGCAGCGGGAAGTCCAGCTGCTCCTCGTAGGCGCGCAGGGTGTCGATGCCGTAGTTGAACTCGTGGTTGCCGAGCGCGGCGGCGGTGTACTCCATGGTGTTCATGGCGAGCGCCATCGGGTGCTCGGGCGCGGTGTCGGCCTCGGTGGCGATCGGCTCGACCCGGGCGTAGTAGTACGTCAGCTGGGTGCCCTGGATGGTGTCACCGGCGTCGATGAGCAGACAGCGGTCCCAGCCCTTCTCCTCGCGGACCTGCTTGGCCAGCGTGGAGATCTTGGCGAGGCCGACCTCGTTGTGCGCCTTGTCGGCGTAGACGGCGTCGGTGAAGTAGTCCCAGTTGAGCACCCGGCCGTGGAGGTCGGTGGTGCCCATGACGGTGAAGGCCTGGCGCTTGGTCCGGCCCTTGGCGCGGGCCTCGTCCGGTCCGGCGGCCGCCGCGGGAGTGGCGGCGGCGAGGGCCCCGCCGCTCGCGAGGGCGGCTCCGGCGGCGGTGGCGGCGGACCGGGTGACGAAGTCACGGCGGTTCAGGGGCATGGACGACTCTCCCGGTGGGGACGGCGGCAACGGACCGTCAACGGTGGCCGGGATCGCCGCCGGTGATGGCGGGCAGGCGCGTTGACGCGCGTAGAAGTACGCGCGTAGAAGTCTGCCGTGCGCTCCCCTCCGGCGGATAGTCCCCGGACCTTTCCAACAGGTGAGATCTTGGCGACTCGTTCGTGACCCGGGCGGGCGGGTACCGCACCCGCCCGCCCGGACCACGGCGGAGCACTGCCGTACTGCTGGCGCATCGCTGCACTACCGGCGGATTGCTGGGCTGCCGGCGGTGCACCGCCGTGCTACCGGCGGAGCACCGCCGTACTGCCGCGGGGTGCGGCTAGATGTAGCCCTCGCGCACCGCGTGGGCCACCGCGTGCGCCCGGTTGCGCAGCTGCAGCCGGGTCGTCAGGCCGTGCAGCACGTTCTTCACGGTCCGCTCGGAGTACGACAGCCGGGCCGCGATCTCCCCGGTGTCCCAGCCCTCGGCGACCAGCCGCAGCACGTCCGACTCACGCTCCGACAGACCCGTCGGCGCCTGGCCCGGCATGCCCTGGACGGACCGCTGCAGCCGCCCCACCTGGGCGATCAGCCGCCCCTGGAGGTCGGCCGGCAGGTCGCCGTCGCCCCGGGCCGCGGCCAGCACCGCCCGGCCGAGCCGCTCCGGCGTCGCCTCCCGTCGCCACAGGATCGCGGCCACTCCGCACTCGACGGCCTCCATCAGCTCGGTCTCGCGCAGCCGCTCGACCACCAGCACCACCCGCTGCCCGGCCCCGCGGACCAGCCGGCGCAGGGCAGCCGTCGCGGCCGCGTCGGCGGACTCGGCGACCAGCACGGTGACCGTGCCCGGACCGGACGCGCCGCTCGGGTCGACCACCGCCACCCCGGGGAAGCGGCGCAGCTGCGCCTCCGCCCCGGCCCGGGAGAGCGGATCGGCGGCCTGGACGGCGACCGGCACCGTCGAGCTGCGGGCGGTCGCCGCGGCGACCGCCCGTCCGGCCCCGGCCGCACCGCGGACGGCGACGGCGGCCTGGGGGTGGACGGCTGCCGCGGCGGTACCGACGGCATGGGTGTTCGTGGTGACCGAGCGGGACGCCGTCGGGCGCTGCGGCGGGACCGTGCGGGTGGCGGACGCCGACCCGGACGACCCCACCGCCGTGCCCCGGCGGTCGTACTCGGTGTGCAGAACAGTCAAATCTGGCCCCCTCCTGGAGAAGCCGGCCCGGCCACCCGGCGGACCCCGAACGTCAGGGCGTGGCGCCCCACCCGGGTAGGCCGACCGTTTCGACGGCGATCCGGGAGCGCTGCCCGTGCCCCGGAATCAACCACCATGCTTCCCGCCCGGGCAGGCTCCCGGCCATCGTGGTCCACCACGAGATCGGGCCCGCCGACCGGTCCCCGCCGATCGGGGGGAGGCAACGTTTTCGGCCCCCCAGGTGGTCTGGAACACGGGAGAGGTGGGTCGACGAGCCGCCGGAACACCGCGAAACCGTCCAATCGGGCGGCCGGAGCGGCCCGGAGCGGCCCGGAGCGGCCCGGGTGGGAAACTCCGTCCGCGGCGCGGAAACCTGACTCGCCAGTAACGCGTGGTTAGGACGTCAAGCCGTTTTCCCGGTAGAACGACAGGCGGTGCCCGTTCGGACACCGACGAAGACCCGGGAAGGGCAAAGAGGAGCACCTGGATGAGCACCGCCACGTCCACCCGCCTCGTGGACCGCGAACCGCAGCTGCGGCTGATCGCCGACCGGGCCGCCGGCGCCCGCCGCGGCACCGGCCACGTCCTGCTGCTCACCGGCGCCGTCGGCACCGGCCGTACCGCGCTCCTCGCCGAGGCCGCCCGCCGGGCCGCCGCCGACGGCACCACCGTGCTGCGCGCCCGCTGCTCCGCCGAGGAGGCCACCACCCCCTACGCGGCCGCCCGCCAGCTCTTCGACACCGGTCCGACCCCCGCCGGCCCCTACGTCCACACCGCCTGGGCCCCCGCGGCGGCGGCCGCGGGCCCCGCCGAGGCCGCCGCCGTCGGCATCGAGCCCGACACCGCCGAGTCCACCCTCTGGTCCCTGCTCCGGCTGCACGGCACCCACCACCCGCTGCTGCTCGCGATCGACGACATCCACCTCGCCGACGAGCCCTCCCGCCGCTGGCTGCGCCAGGTCGCCCGCCGCATCGACCGCCTGCCCGCCCTGCTGATAGCCACCGAACGCCGGCAGGCCACCCTCACCGGCCGGACCGACCGCTTCGCCCGCGACCTGCCGCCCGAGCTCGCCACCACCCTGCGGCTCGCCCCGCTCGGTGCCCCGGCGGCCGTCCTGCTCGCCGGGCAGCGGCTCGGACCCGGCACACCCCCCGGTC
>NZ_JZWY01000047.1:0-23773 GCF_000966955.1 Streptomyces sp. NRRL S-495 | reverse complement strand
GCTCGTCGACCTCGACCGTGTCACCCTCGGCCTTCAGCCAGCGGGTGACGGTGCCCTCGGAGACCGACTCGCCCAGGGCCGGCAGCAGCACCGGGGTGGCGTCGGCGGCCGGGGCCGCCGGAGCGGCGGCGACCGGGGCGGCCGGCGCGACCGGAGCCTCGGCGACCGGGGCCGGAGCGGCGACCGGGGCCTCCGCGACCGGGGCCGGGGCAGCGGCGGCCGGAGCCGCGGCGGCGACCGGCGCGCCCGAGCCGTCGTCGATGATCGCCAGCTCGGCGCCGACCTCGACGGTCTCGTCCTCGCCGACCTTGATCGAGGCCAGAATGCCGGAGGCCGGGGCCGGGATTTCGGTGTCGACCTTGTCGGTGGAGACCTCGAGCAGCGGCTCGTCGACCTCCACGCGCTCACCCTCGGCCTTCAGCCAACGGGTGACGGTGCCCTCGGAAACGCTCTCGCCCAGCGCGGGCAGTGTTACTGAGACCGCCATGGTTTCAGCGACTCCTATTCAAGTCTTGCGAACTGGAAGATGGGGGGTGTGGGCGCGATCAGTCGTGCGCGTGCAGCGGCTTGCCGGCCAGCGCCAGGTGCGCCTCGCCCAGGGCCTCGGACTGGGTCGGGTGCGCGTGGATGAGCTGCGCGACCTCGGCCGGGAGAGCCTCCCAGTTGTAGATCAGCTGGGCCTCTCCGACCTGCTCGCCCATGCGGGCGCCGACCATGTGGACGCCGACCACGGCGCCGTCCTTGACCTGGACGAGCTTGATCTCGCCGGCGGTCTTCAGGATCTTGCTCTTGCCGTTGCCGGCCAGGTTGTACTTGACGGTGACGACCTTGTCCTTGCCGTACAGCTCGACGGCCTTGGCCTCGGAGATGCCGACGGAGGCCACCTCGGGGTTGGAGTAGGTCACGCGCGGGACGCCGTCGTAGTCGATCGGCACCGGCTTGAGGCCGGCCAGGCGCTCGGCGACGAGGATGCCCTCGGCGAAGCCGACGTGGGCCAGCTGCAGGGTCGGGGCCAGGTCGCCGACGGCCGAGATGGTCGGCACGTTGGTGCGCATGTACTCGTCGACGAGGACGTAGCCGCGGTCCATCGCGACACCGTTCTCCTCGTAGCCGAGGCCGGCCGAGACCGGGCCGCGGCCGATGGCGACGAGCAGCAGGTCGGCGTCGATCTGCTTGCCGTTCTCGGTGGAGACGCGCACACCGGTCTCGGTGTACTCGACGCCGGAGAAGCGGGCCTTGAGCTCGAACTTGATGCCACGCTTGCGGAAGGCGCGCTCCAGCAGCTTGGAGGAGTTCTCGTCCTCCAGCGGGACCAGGTGCGGCAGGGCCTCGACGATGGTGACGTCGACGCCGAACGACTTCCAGACGGAGGCGAACTCGACACCGATCACGCCGCCGCCGAGGATGACGGCCGACTGCGGGATGCGGTCGAGCTTGAGGGCGTGGTCCGAGGAGATGACGCGGTTGCCGTCGATCTCCAGGCCCGGGATCGAGCGCGGCACGGAGCCGGTGGCCAGGAGGATGTGGCGGCCCTCGATGCGCTGGCCGTTGACGTCCACCGAGGTCTGCGAGGAGAGCTTGCCCTCGCCCTGGATGAAGGTCACCTTGCGGGACGCCACCAGGCCCTGGAGGCCCTTGTACAGGCCGGCGACGACGTCGTCCTTGTACTTGTGGACGCCGTTGATGTCGATGCCCTGGAAGGTGGCCAGCACGCCGAACTCGGCGGCCTCCTTCGTCTCGTCGGCGATCTCGGCCGCGTGCAGCAGCGCCTTGGTCGGGATGCAGCCGCGGTGCAGGCAGGTGCCGCCGAGCTCACCCTTCTCGACCAGGGCGACGCTCAGGCCCAGCTGGGCGCCGCGGAGCGCCGCGGCGTAACCGCCGCTTCCGCCTCCGAGAATGACTACGTCGAAAACGGTGCTGGCGTCGTTCGCCACGTCACGTCCTCCATGCAATGGGATGTGGATCGCCGGGCCGGTCGCGGTCCGGTGGGTCGGAAGCCCTTGTGGGGCGCCCAGTCGTGCCGGAAATACATCTTCGCACTTGTTCGCGGCGGCTGATGTCCGGGTCCGCCCCAGGGGTGTCCCGAAGGGCGGTCGCAGGGGTGGGAATACCCCGGACGGAGGGGCATCGTCGCAGCTCAAGGCGGGGTTGACAGGGGGCGGCAGGGGGTTTCTCGGGGCCCTCGCGGCCGATGGTTCCGCACTGTGGAACAAAGTTTCGCCCGCAGCGAACACGGGTGCGGCGCGCGCCCGCTTCCCCTACTCGCAGGTAACTCGCCGTGGAAGCCGGACGGGGTCCGGCGCGTGCGCGCCGGACCCCGTCCTCGGTCGTACCCGTCCGTCAGCCCTTGCTGCCGGCGGCCTTCTGCTCGGCGAAGCGGACCAGGGTGCGGACCGCCGTCGCGGTGCCGCCCTTCGGGGTGTAGCCGAACGGCGCGGCCTCGTGGAACGCCGGGCCGGCGATGTCCAGGTGCGCCCAGTCGATGCCCTCGGCCACGAACTCCTTCAGGAACAGGCCGGCCACCAGGCCGCCGCCCATCCGGTCGCCCATGTTGGCCAGGTCGGCGATGGTCGACTCGGTCATGCCCTTGCGCAGCTCGGCCGGCAGCGGCATCGGCCAGGACGGCTCGCCCACCTCGCCGGCGGCCGCGTGCAGGGTCGCGCGCAGCTCGTCGTTGTTGGCCATCACACCGAAGGTGCGGTTGCCCAGGGCCAGGATCATCGCCCCGGTCAGGGTCGCCACGTCGACGATGACGTCCGGGTTCTCCTCGCCGGCCCGCACGATGGCGTCGGCCAGCACCAGACGGCCCTCGGCGTCGGTGTTCAGCACCTCGACGGTCTTGCCGCCGTACATCCGCAGCACGTCGCCCGGGCGGGTGGCCGTGCCGGACGGCATGTTCTCGGCCAGCGCCAGCCACGCGGTGACGTTGACCTGGAGGCCGAGGCGCTTGGCGGCGACGACGGCGGCGAACACCGCGGCGGCACCGGCCATGTCGCACTTCATGGTCTCGTTGTGGCCGGCCGGCTTCAGCGAGATGCCGCCCGAGTCGTAGGTGATGCCCTTGCCGACGAACGCCAGGGTGGCCTTCGCCTTCGGGTGGGTGTAGGCCACCTTCACCAGCCGCGGCGGGTTGGCCGAGCCGTTGCCGACGCCCAGCAGGCCGCCGAAGCCGCCCTTGAGCAGGGCCTTCTCGTCCAGCACCTCGACCTTGAGGCCGTGCTCCTTGCCGGCCGCCTGGGCGATCGCGGCGAAGGACTTCGGGGTCAGGTCGTTCGGCGCGGTGTTGACCAGGTCGCGGGCGCGGTTCATCTCCTCGCCGACGGCCAGGGCGCGCTCGACGGCCGCCTTGGCGTCCTTGCTGCCCTTGCGGGTCGAGAGCACCAGCAGCTCGCCGACCGGCTCCTTGCTGCCGTTGCCGTTCTGCTTGTAGGTGCCGAACGCGTAGGTGCCGAGCAGGGCGCCCAGCGCGACCGCCTCGACCTCCTCGGCGGACTCGGCCGGCAGGGCCAGCGCGACCTTCTTGCTGCCGGCCAGGGTGCGGGCGGCGACACCGGCGGCGCGGCGCAGGGCCTCCAGCCCGTACCCGCCCTCGACGGCGTCGCCGAGGCCGACCGCGAGCACGAGCGCGGCCTTCAGACCGGCCGGGGCGGGCACCTTGACGGCGTCGCCCTCGGCGCCGGTCGCGCCCAGGGTGGCGAGAACCTCGGCCAGCTTGCCCTCGAACGCCTCGGCCACGGCCTCGCCGCCCGGGGCGAGCACGATGCCCTTGGAGCCCTTCGCCACGCCGATCACCAGGGCGTCCGCGCGCAGCGAGGCGGCGGCGGAGGTGCTCACAGACAATGCAGTCACGTAATGCGTCCTGTTCTTTCGCGGTCCACGACCGGTCGCGGCGCGAGTGCCGCACCGGCGCAGCCCGGAACCGCCGGCCAGGCCGACCGGCCGGCGGTGTCGGACCCGGGGCCCCTGGCTGCGCGCGCCCACCGTCGCGGCGGTCGCGCACACCAGAGGCCCCGGCGCCGCGACGGGCGCCGGACGGGCAGGACCTGCGACGGTGCAGGGCTGCGGTGCTCCCCGCATGGTAGTCCGCATGGTGGGATCACGCGCCGCCCGGTCTACCGCCTTTCGGCGCCGGGGCTTTGGGGCCCTCAGCGGGGCAGCAGTGCCAGGGCCAGCAGCGCACCCGTCGCGGCGGTCTCCACGGTCGCGCCGAGCACGTCCCCGGTGATCCCGCCGAACCGCCGCACGCACCGCCGCAGCAGCGGCCGGGCGGCGCCGGTGCCGATCCCAACGGCCAGTGGCAGCAGGAGGACTGACCATCCGTCGAGCAGGCCGACGAGTCCGAGCAGGGCCGCCGCGGCCCCGGTCGAGGCGAGCGCCGCACCCGGCGTCACGGTGCTCGCCACCATCGCGCCGAGCCCGCCCGGCCGGGCCGCCGGCACCGTGCGCAGACAGCCCCAGGCGAGCGCGCAGCGCCCGGCCACCGCCGCCGCGAGCACCGCGAGCGCGCCCCGCAGCGGGGAACGGTCGAACTGCCCGGCCAGCGCGGCCACCTGCGCGAGCAGTACGAGGACGAGGGTGAGCACGCCGAACGGCCCGATGTCCGACTGCTTCATGATCCGCAGCGCGTCCTCGGCGGGCTTGCCGCTGCCCAGGCCGTCCGCGACGTCGGCCAGGCCGTCCAGATGGAGTCCCCGGGTGAGCACCGCGAGCACGGCGACCGCCGCGACCGCCGCGAGCGTCCCGCCCGCGCGCCAGGCGACCAACGCCCCCGCCGTCCCGGCGAGTGCCCCGAGCACCACCCCGACCAGCGGCGCGGCCACCATCGCCCGCCCCCCGGACGCCCGGTCCCACCGGTCGACCCGCACCGGCAGCACCGACAGGGTCCCGAACGCGAACCGCAGCCCGTCCCGCACCGTCAACCACCCACTCCCGTCCGGCACCCGGCCGGGTGCCGGAAGCGCGCGTGCCAGGGGCCCGGGACCCGTCGGTGAGCGACGGATCCCGGGCCCCTGCGGTCCCTACAGCTTGCCCAGCAGCTCCGCCGCCGTCGGCAGCCGGGCCGGCTCCTTCGGCGCCGCCGGCACGTACGCCGTCGGCGGCTCGTCGGCCAGCGTGTCCGCCGCGGCCTGGAGCAGCGGCAGCGCCATCAGCGCGCCGACGCCCTCGCCCATGGTGATCCCCTGCTCCTGCAGCGGCGTCAGGGTCAGCCGGTCGTACGCCTTCGCCTGGGCGGGCTCGCCACTGGTCTGCCCGGCCCGCCACCACTCCGGCGCCCGGAACGCGATCCGCTGCGCGACCAGCGCGCAGGCCGCCGAGACGACCCCGTCCAGCACCACCGGCAGCTTCCGCACCGCGGCCTGCAGCAGGAAGCCGGTGATCGCCGCGAAGTCCGCGCCGCCGGTGGCCCCGAGCAGCGCCAACTGGTCACCCAGCACCGGCCGGGCCCGCCGCAGCGAGTCGCGCACGGTCGCGCACTTGACCATCCACACCCGGTCGTCGATGCCCGAGCCGCGCCCGGTGACCGCCGCCGCGTCCGTGCCGCAGAGCGCGCCGACCAGGACCGCCGCCACCGTGGTCGAGCCGACCCCGAGGTCGCCCAGCACCACCAGGTCGGTCCCGGCGTCGGCCTCCTCGTCGGCGACGGCCATCCCGGCCCGGAACGCCCTGGCGGTCTCCTCGGGGCTCAGCGCGTCCTCGACGTCGATCCGCCCGGAGCCGCGCCGCACCCGGTGCGCCGTCACCTCGTCGGGGAAGTCCGCGGCCTCGGCGTCGACCGCGACGTCCACCACCCGCACCTCGGCGCCGAAGCGCCGGGCGAGCAGCGCGACCGGCGCGGTGCCGTCGAGCACGGCCCGCACGCGCGCGGCCGTGCCGCCCCCGGCGGGCAGCCGGGAGACCCCGACCCGGGCCACCCCGTGGTCGGCGGCGAACAGCACCACCTTGGGCGCCGACAGCGGCCGCACGGGGGAGCGCCCCTGCACGGAGGACAGCCAGGCGCCCAGCTCCTCCAGCTTGCCGAGGCCGCCCAGCGGCCGGTCCAGCTCCTGCCACCGCTCCTCGGCGGCGCGCCTGGCGCTCTCGTCGGGGCGCTCGACGAGCGAGGAGAACGTATCGAGATCCACGGTCGTGTCCATCGTCCGGAAGGCTACACGCCGCGCCTCCTCAGCAGACGGGCGGCTTGACGGTGAGAACCTGCCCCGCCACCACCAGCAGCACACGCTCGGAGGCGTCGGCCACCGCCATGTTGAGCCGGCCCAGGGTGTCTCGGAACCGGCGGCCGGCCGGGGTGGCCGGGACGACGCCCATGCCGACCTCGTTGCTGACCGCCACGACCTGCCGCCGGGTCCCCGCCCAGGCGGCCGCCAGCGCCGCGCAGCGCCGCTGAACCTCGGCCTCGCCGCCGTCCGCCCAGACCGCGTCCTCCCAGGCACCGCACTCGTCCATCACCGAGGTGAGCCACAGGGCCAGGCAGTCGATCAGCACCGGCGCCGGGTCGGCGGTGTCGGCGAGGACGGCCTCCAGCCCGCAGGTCTCGGCGGTGCGCCAGCTCGCCGGGCGCCGGTCCCGGTGCAGGGCGACCCGCTGCGCCCACTCCGCGTCGCCGTCCCGGGTGCCGCCGGTGGCCACGTACAGCACGTCGTCGTACCGGGCCAGCAGCTGTTCGGCCCGGGTCGACTTGCCGGACCGCGCGCCGCCGAGGAGCAGGGTGCGGGGGAGCGGTGCGTCAGGTGTCATGCGCCCATCCTCGCCCACGGCGCATACCGAAGATCCGGCCGGGCAACCTGAGGGCTTAGGGTGCGCAGCACAGCGCATCGCTGGTCGTCGGCGGGAGGAGCCGGGCATGGTCTGGACGTGGCGGTACGAGAAGGCGGACGGCACCGTGGTGGCCCCTGGCAGCGGGCAGGCGGAGGAGTTCGCCGGCCAGGGGGACGCGGAGACCTGGATCGGGGAGAACTGGAAGCAGCTGGCCGAGGACGGCGTGGACCGCGCCGTCCTGCTGGACGACGACCGCGAGATCTACACGATGAGCCTGCACGAGGGCTGATCCGGCCCGGACGGGGGCCGCTCGCCGGTGCGCGGGCGGCCTTCCTTCCCCCGATCCGCCCGTCGGGTCTACTTCATCCCGACGACGTGCAGCAGCGCGGCGACCTGCCGGTAGGGGTCGGTGCGGCCGGCCCGCTCCTCGGCCTCCAGCAGCTGGGCGAGCTGCCGGCCGTCCACGGGCGGCGCGTCGTCGGGGGTGCTCTCGGTGAGGACCCGGACGCCGTACCAGTGCCGCAGCGGCACGGACACCTCGGAGAGGGTGACGGCGAGGTCGCCGATCCGGTCGGCGCGGGCCGCCAGACCGAGCCGGTTGTAGTAGCGGTCGCTCTCGAAGGACTCCAGCGCGGCGCGCCAGTCGCCGGCGGCGGCGGGCCGCAGGGCGAGCGCGTCGCGGTTGCGGACCACCAGTGAGAGCAGCCCCCCCGGGGCGAGCAGCCGGGCCAGCGAGGCGATCATCGGATCGGGGTCCGGCAGGTACATCAGCACGCCGTGGCAGAGCACGACGTCGAAGCTGCGCGCCCCGAACCAGCGCCCGCACTGGTGCCCGTCGCCGATCAGCAGCTGGACCCGCTCGCGTACCTGGTCGGGCTCCTCGGCCAGCGTCTCCTGGGCGGCGCCGAGCGCGGCCGGGTCGGAGTCGATGCCGGTGACGTAGTGGCCGGCCCGGGCCAGCCGCAGGGCCTGGGTGCCCTGGCCGCAGCCGATGTCGAGCACGCGCTGGGCGGTGCGTCCGGTGAGCTGCTCGGCGAGCTGCCGGGCGACCATCTCCTGCCGGACGAGGTTGCGCAGGGTGCCGGAGCGCCCCGGCGCGGGGCCGGTGCCGCCGGCGTAGGAGCCGCTGCGCGAGGGCAGCCGCCGCTCGTGGCCGTGCCGCTCGTACCCGTCGCGCTCCTGCGCGAACCGGTCGTGGCCGCCGCCCCCCTGGCCGGGGAGCGCGTAGAGGCTGGGCCCGTCCCACAGGGGAGGGGCCCAGCCGGAGTCCACCGGTTCGGCGGTCAGGGCTTCTCCCCGCGCCGCACCTGCGGCTTGGGCAGTCGCAGCCGGCGCATCTGCAGGATGCGCATCAGGCCGTACGCGACCGCGCCGCGGGTGTTCTGCCCGGCGAAGCGCTCGGCGAGCTGCTTGCGCAGGCCGAAGCCGAGCCGGACGAAGTCCAGGATCACCAGGACGAAGAAGAGCAGGAAGAGCACCGTGGAGAGCAGCTGGAGGGCCGGCACCTTGACGATGCTGAGCACCAGGATCAGCACGGCGGCGGGCAGGAAGAACTCGGCGAGCGACCAGCGGGCGTCCACGTAGTCGCGGGTGAACTTCCGCACCGGGCCCTTGTCACGGGCCGGCAGGTGGCGCTCGTCACCGTCCATCAGCGCCTGGCGCTGCTTCTCGCGCTCGGAACGCATCCGCTCGCGGGCCTGGCGGGAGGCCTCCTTGCGGTCCTTGGGCACGGTGACCCTGGTCCGTCGGTTGGTCTCGGCCTCGCTGCGCTTGGGCGTGGGACGCCCCTTCTTCGCCTGCGGGTCGCGGGTCTGCGTCTTGCCGTCCTGCTTCTCCAGCACGGTGGCGGAGGCGGCGGCATCATCTGAACGGCGTCGGAACACACCACCAGCCTACGGGGTGCGGCGGCGCTTCTTCCGGTCCCCCGGGAACCGAACGCGTATCGATCGCGTCCCGGACCGGCCGCGACGGGTCCCGGGGGGACCCGGGTCGGGGTCCCGCACCCGTCCAGGGGGGAGTCCCGTAGGGGATCACTCCGCTGACCGGCGGGTGGAATGAGGGCGGGATCCACCCCGCGGATGAGGCTTCCCGGGACCGACCTGTAGCAGGCTTGTTGCAGGCAGGTGCACTGCGGCGACGGGCTCGCTGCACATACACTCGTCGTGTCTGGTAAGAGACTGATACCGCAGGCCGGAGAAGGGGGCACCCGAGGCCCATGAGCGACGGAATCATGAAGCGTATGGGGCTGATCTTCCGCTCCAAGGCGAACAAGGCCTTGGACCGGGCGGAGGATCCGCGTGAGACGCTCGATTATTCGTACCAGAAGCAGCTCGAGCTGCTGCAGAAGGTGCGTCGTGGCGTCGCGGACGTGGCCACCTCGCGCAAGCGTCTGGAGCTCCAGCTGACCCAGCTGCAGCAGCAGTCGGCGAAGTACGAGGACCAGGGCCGCAAGGCGCTCTCGCTCGGCCGGGAGGACCTCGCCCGCGAGGCCCTCACCCGCAAGGCGAACATGCAGTCCCAGATCAACGACCTGGAGGTGCAGTACCAGCAGCTCCAGGCCGAGGAGGAGAAGCTCACGCTCGCCTCCCAGCGGCTGCAGGCCAAGGTTGACGCCTTCCGCACCAAGAAGGAGACCATCAAGGCCACCTACACCGCGGCCCAGGCGCAGACCCGGATCGCCGAGTCCTTCTCCGGTATCTCGGAGGAGATGGGCGACGTCGGTCTGGCGATCCAGCGGGCCGAGGACAAGACCGCGCAGATGCAGGCCCGGGCCGGTGCGATCGACGAGCTGCTGGCTTCCGGTGCGCTCGACGACGCCAGCGGTCTCGGCCGCAAGGACGACATCGAGGCCGAGCTGGAGCGGGTGGCCGGCGGTTCCGACGTCGAGCTGGAGCTGGCCCGGATGAAGGCCGAGCTGACCGGGGGCTCCCCGGCCGGCCCGCAGGCGATCGAGCAGGGCCGGCAGCAGGACGCCGCGCCGCAGCAGCAGGACGGCCCGCGGATCAACTACAACAAGTAGTCGGAGCGGCAACCGACCTGAGCTCCGCCCCGGAGCACCTCCGGGGACATCCCCAGGAACAGGGAGACGCACGGCATGATCATGCGGGTCATGGGTGAGGGGCAGTTCCAGGTGGGCGAGACCCATCTGAACCGGCTCAACGAGCTCGACGAGGAGCTTCTCACCGCACTGGAGTCGGGGGACGAGGAACAGTTCCGCCGGGCGCTCGTGGAGCTGCTCGGCGCCGTGCGGGAGTTCGGCACCCCGTTGGCGGACGATTCGCTGGAGCCGTCCGACCTGATCCTGCCGGACGCCGAGGCCACCATCGAGGACGTCCGCGAGTTGCTGCGGGCGGAGGGTGACGGCCTCATCCCGGGCATTCCCGAGTAGCCGCCGTCTCGCGCCAGACACAAGGGCGGGCCCCCTCCGTGCGGAGGGGGCCCGCCCTTCGTCGCTGTCCGGACCGCCTGCGGACCGGGCGAATCGTTACGGCAGGGCCAGCATCCGGTCCAGCGCCGCCTTGGCGTACTTCTCGGTCTCCGGGTCGACCTTGATCACGTTCGGCACCCGGCCCTCGACCAGCGACTCCAGCGCCCACACCAGGTGCGGGAGGTCGATCCGGTTCATGGTGGAGCAGAAGCAGACCGCCCGGTCGAGGAAGACGACCTCCTTGTCCGGGTGCGCCTTGGCGAGCCGGCGGACGAGGTTGAGTTCGGTGCCGATGGCCCACTTGGAGCCGGGCTCGGCGGCGTCCAGCGCCTTGATGATGTACTCGGTCGAGCCGACCATGTCGGCGGCCGCGACGACCTCGTGCCGGCACTCCGGGTGCACCAGGACGTTGACGCC
Source organism: Streptomyces sp. NRRL S-495 (assembly GCF_000966955.1). NCBI lineage: Bacteria > Bacillati > Actinomycetota > Actinomycetes > Kitasatosporales > Streptomycetaceae > Streptomyces > Streptomyces sp. NRRL S-495. The sequence goes on along the minus strand of NZ_JZWY01000047.1, from coordinate 13,173 downwards.
GGGGACCCGCTCGCGCACGTCGTTCACCGAGTCCAGGGTGAACCGGCCGTGCACCGAGCAGTGGCCGCGCCAGAGGATCATCTTCGCGTCCCGCAGCTGCTCGACGGTCAGGCCGCCGTTCGGCTTGTGCGGGTTGTAGACGACGCAGTCGTCCAGCGAGAAGCCCATGTCCCGCACCGCGGTGTTGCGGCCCAGGTGCTGGTCGGGCAGGAACAGGACCTTCTGGCCCTGCTCGTACGCCCACTCCAGCGCCCGCCGGGCGTTGGAGGAGGTGCAGATGGTGCCGCCGTGCCGGCCGGTGAAGGCCTTGATGTCGGCGGAGGAGTTCATGTACGAGACCGGGACGGTCACATCGGCTATGCCGGCGTCGGTCAGCACGTCCCAGCACTCGGCGACCTGCTCGGCGGTGGCCATGTCGGCCATCGAACAGCCCGCGGCGAGGTCCGGCAGGACGACCTGCTGGGCGTCGCCGGTGAGGATGTCGGCCGACTCGGCCATGAAGTGCACGCCGCAGAAGACGATGAACTCGGCCTCCGGGCGGGCCGCGGCGTCCCGGGCGAGCTTGAAGGAGTCGCCGGTGACGTCGGCGAACTCGATCACCTCGTCGCGCTGGTAGTGGTGGCCCAGGATGAAGACGCGCTCGCCGAGTGCGGCCTTGGCCGCGCGGGCGCGCTCGACGAGGTCCGGGTCGGAGGCCGGGGGGAGGTCGCCGGGGCACTCGACGCCGCGCTCGCTGTTCGGGTCGGCCTGGCGGCCGAGCAGCAGCAGAGCGAGCGGCGTCGGGGTGGGGTCGACGCCGTAGGTCTCGGTGATGGTGGTGGTCACGGGCGGGTGCCCTTCTGTGCGGCCGATCAAGCGGTGCAGCCTTTTCGTCTAACTGACGCAATCTATGATAACCGGTTAGCGTCAGAGTGACGATGGTCATCCTGTCGATGTGACGAGAACCGCTCGCCGGTTCGGAGCCTTCCCGGGCCCGTCCGGCGTGGCCGGAAGCGGATCCTGGTCCGGCCGGGTTTCGCTGGTGGCATGAAGGCAATCGCGATCCACCGCTACGGCGGCCCCGAAGTGGTCGAGTACACCGACCTGCCCGACCCGAAGGTCGGCCCGGACTCGGTACTGGTGCAGGTCAGGGCGGCCGGGGTGAACCCGGTCGATTGGAAGGTGCGGGAGGGGCTGCTGGACGGCCTGCTCGACGCGCACTTCCCGCTGGTGATGGGCTGGGACGCGGCGGGCGTGGTCCGGGCCGTCGGCGGCGGTGTCACCGAGTTCGCGCCCGGCGACGAGGTCTACGGCTATGTGCGCAAGGACACGGTCGAGCACGGCACCTATGCCGAGCTGGTGGCCGCGCCGGTCCGCACCCTGGCCCGCAAGCCGGCCGCGCTGGACTGGGCGCAGGCCGGCGGGCTGCCGCTGGCCGGGCTCACCGCCCTCCAGTCGCTGCGGGCGGTGGGCGTGGGCCCCGGCGACACCGTCCTGGTGCACGCCGCCGCCGGCGGGGTCGGCCACCTGGCCGTCCAGATCGCCCGCGCCCTGGGGGCCCGGGTGATCGGCACCGCCGGTGAGCGCAACCACGCCTATCTGCGCGAGCTCGGCGCCGAGCCGGTCCGGTACGGCGAGGGGCTGGCGGAGCGGGTCAGGGAGCTGGCTCCGGCGGGGGTGGACGCCGCCCTGGACCTGGTCGGCGGCGACGCCGTCGAGGTCTCGGCCGGACTGGTCGCCGACCCGGCGCGGATCGCCTCCGTCGCCGACTTCGGGGTCAAGGCCCGCGGCGGCCGGTACGTCTGGGTCCGCCCGGACGCGGCCGGGCTGGCCGAGCTGGCCGCGCTCGCCGACGCGGGGCGGCTGACCGTGACCGTCGCCTCCACCTTCCCGCTCGCCCAGGCCGCCTCCGCCCAGGCGCTGAGTGCCGAGGGCCGCACCCGGGGCAAGATCGTCCTGCTCAACGACTGAGCGCCGACCGGTCACCGGCCGGGCGCCGCCGCCCGGCCGACGGACGGACGTCCTCCCGTTGTCATCCGTCAGCGGTGAACTCGCTCCTGACATCCGCCAGAATGGAGCCGAACCGTTTCGGCGGGCCGCCGCCGCCGTCCCCGGCGGGCGCGGCCCCGCCCCGATCCCGACGCCGCACGACCCGTGGAGCCCCGCACCGATGAGCAGCAGCCGAGAGAACGAGACGGTCGGGGCCTCCCTGGACGAGACCGACCGCCTCCTGCTCGCCCGGCTGGCCGGGGACGGTCGCGCCTCGTACGCCGAGATCGGGCTCCAGGTGAACCTCTCCGCCACCGCCGTCCGCCGCCGGATCGACCGGCTGCGGGCGCGCGGGGTGGTCCGCGGTTTCACCGTGGTGCTCGACCCCTCGGTGCTCGGCTGGCAGACCGAGGCCTTCGTCGAGGTCTACTGCCGCGAACGGACCGCCCCCGAGGAGATCCTCGCCAGCCTGCGGCAGTTCCCCGAGGTGATCGCCGCCTGGACGGTCACCGGCGATCCGGACGCGCTGGTCCACCTGAGGGCCGCCGACATGCGCCACCTGGAGGCGGTCATCGAGCGGATCCGCCGCGAGCCCGGCGTCCAGCGCAGCCGCTCCTCCGTGGTCCTCTCCCAGCTGATCGGTTAGCCGGAGGAACCGCCCCGTTCGGCCCAGTTCGACCCCCGCGCAGGAATCCTGCGCGAGGCCCGCCGAAGACGCCCGAAAGCTGCCCGACCGGCCGCGTTCCGACGCGCGGGGAAGGCCCGGGGCTGCCTACGCTGATCATGTCCGGCCGTGCGGTGCCAACCCCCCGTTCCACCGGACCCTCCCCGACCCCCACAGCCGAGAGGGACACCCGTGTCCGCAGCCCCCGACCGCATGCACCGGCCCGACAGCGACCTGGTCGACCTGGTTTTCGACTACATGCGCGAGCGGCTGCAGTACGACCCGGTCCCGCTCGACCACCCCGGTGACGGCGAGCACCTGCGCACCCAGCTGGCCGGCCTGCTCAACCAGGACGGCAACAACCCGGCCGACGTGCTCAAGCTCTACGACCACGAGCTCTCCCGCGCGGTGATCTCCGCCGACAGCCCGCGCTACCTGTCCTTCATCCCGTGCGCCCCCACCAAGGCCGCGCTGCTCTTCGACATGGTGGTCTCCTGCGCCTCGCTCCAGGGCATCTCCTGGCTGGAGGCGGCCGGCGCGATCGCCGCCGAGAACCAGGTGCTGCGCCTGATAGCCGACCGCGCGGGCATGCCGGCCTCGGCCGGCGGCACCTTCGTCTCCGGCGGCTCGGCCGGCAACCTCTCCGCCCTGGTCGTCGCCCGGGACACGGCCCGCCGCCGACTCGGCGTCGGTCCGGAGGCCCGGCTGCGGATCGCCGTCGCCGACCAGGTGCACTCCTCGGTCAAGAACACCTTCAACATCATCGGCGTCGAGGCGTTCAAGGTCCCGACCGTCGACCGCCGGTTCACCGGCGAGGCGCTGCGTGCCGCCCTGGCCGCCGACCCGAACCCGGAGACGGTGATCGCCGTCGTCGGCACCGGCGGCACCACCAACGAGGGCATCGTCGACGACCTCCAGGGCCTGTCCGAGGTCGCCCGCGAGCGCGGGCTGTGGTTCCACGTGGACGGCGCCTACGGCGGCGCGGGCCTGTTCGCCCCCTCCGTCCGGGAGCGCTACAACGGCATCGAGCACGCCGACTCCTTCGTCGTCGACCCGCACAAGTGGCTGTTCGCGCCGTTCGACTGCGCCGCGCTGATCTACCGCAACCCGCAGCTGGCCCGTGCCGTGCACACCCAGGACGCCTCCTACCTGGACGTGCTGCACACCGAGGGCGACGAGTGGAACCCCACCGACTACGCCTACCACCTGACCCGGCGTGCCCGCGGCCTGCCGCTGTGGTTCTCGCTCGCCGTGCACGGCGTCCAGGCGTACACCGACGCCATCGAGGCCGGCCTGACGCTGGCCCGGGACACCGCGCAGCTGATCCGCGACAGCGAGCACCTGGAGCTGCTGTTCGACCCGCAGCTCTCCGCGGTCTGCTTCAAGCGCAACGGCTGGACCAACGACGACTACTACCGCTGGTCGCAGCAGCTGCTGGCGGACCAGATCGGCTTCGTCACCCCCACCGGCTGGGACGGCGAGACGGTCGCCCGCTTCGCCTTCCTGCACCCGGGCACCACCATGGAGATGGTCAAGGAGATCCTCGACACCATGGAGTGACGCCCGCGGCGCTCCGCCGCCCGCGGCGCACCCGTCCCGAAGCGCACCAACCCCCGCCCGGCGGCGGTCGGTGCGCTTCCGGCGCTACAGCAGCCCGCCGTTGGGCACGTACGGCGCCGGCGGGCGCATCCCGCGCAGCCCCAGGTACCCCCGGGTCTCCACGGACAGGCCCAGTTCGAGGCCGACGTCCAGCGCCCACTCCTGCTCGGCGGTCAGCGCCTCCACCCGCGCCTCCAGCCCTTCCGGCACCCGGGCCAGCGCCTCGCGCAGCAGCCGGGTGGCGATCCGCTTCGAGGTGGCCGCCAGCAGCCGCACCTCGCCGCCCTCCCGGTAGCAGTAGCCGCTGCCGGCCAGGGTGTCCGCGACCAGCAGCTCCTCGCAGTGTGCGAGCAGCAGTTCGTGGTCCGGGCCGTGCGCGGCGCCGCGCAGCCTCCGGTCCACCGAGTCCAGCAGGTGCCGGTGGGTGGCGTTGCCGGGGTGCACCGGGAGGTCGCCCGGGTCATTGAGCCGGGACCGGTCCACCCGCCCGGTCAGCTGCATCGCCGGGTGCAGCGTGAACCCGGCCAGCCGGTACCGCCGCACCGCCGCCGGGGACGGCGAGGAGCACAGCATCCCGCGCAGACAGCCGCGCCCGTGGGCGAGGGCCCGCTCCAGCAGCAGCCGCCCCACCCCCTTGCCCTGGGCCTGCGGCAGCACCGCGAGCAGCGCCAGCACCCAGACGTCCTCGCGGCGCAGCGCGAGCACCGCGCCGACCGGCTCGCCGTCCAGCTCGGCCAGCCAACAGCCCTGCGGGTCGGTGCGCGCGAGGTGCCTGGTGCGGGCCAGCTGGAACACGGACGGCGGGGGCGGTCCGGTGACCGGCGGGGCGTCGGGGAGCGAGGCGAACGCGGCGACGGAGATCTGCCGGACCGCTTCCGCGTCGGCGGCGGAGTCCTGGATCGGGCGCAGGATCATGCCCACCATCCTGACCGCCGGACCCGCGCCGCGGGGCCGGTTCGCCCGGATCCGTCCGAGCGGGATGCGGCCCGGGGCCGCCGGTGTGCGAGCATGGAAGGCGTATGGGGAACGGGTGCACGCCCGGCCCACGGAACACCGCCGCCGTGAATCCACCGAAAACACTCCGTCGTCCGGGAAATGAATCCGGACGGCCGTCGGTTGGTACTGGCGGCAGACCGTCGTCAAGACCGGGAGAACGCAGATGACCGTCCAGGACGAGACCACCGTCGAGAGTGGCATCCTCCTCACCGATGCCGCCGCGGCCAAGGTCAAGGGCCTGCTGGAGCAGGAAGGCCGGGACGACCTGGCGCTGCGCGTCGCCGTCCAGCCCGGCGGTTGCTCGGGCCTGCGCTACCAGCTGTTCTTCGACGAGCGCTCGCTCGACGGTGACGTGCTGAAGGACTTCGACGGTGTGAAGGTCGTCACCGACCGGATGAGCGCCCCGTACCTGGGTGGCGCCACCGTCGACTTCGTCGACACCATCGAGAAGCAGGGCTTCACGATCGACAACCCGAACGCCACCGGCTCCTGCGCCTGCGGCGACTCGTTCAGCTAGTCGGTCCGAAGCCAGTAGGTCCGACACGAAGGCGGCCCCCGGGATTCCGGGAGCCGCCTTCGTCGTGTCCGCGCGGAGTCCGCGCCGGGGTCACGGGTTGCCGGGGACGTCCGGGACCACCGGATCCGGGCCGATCTTGGTGTCCGCCTCCAGCGGCACCTCCTGCCCGGTCGCCAGATCGGTCACCGCCCGGCCCTGGAGCGGCTGCTTCAGGTCGGCCGTCACCGTCTGCCGCTTGGCCAGATCGGCGCAGGCCTGTCCGGCCGGGACCGGCGCCGCCGTGGTCACCCGGACGTCCACCCGGCCCGGCTTGGACTCGTCGGCCTTGAGCGCGTACCGCTGGCAGATCCCGCCGTAGAACCAGACCGTCAGCTTGTTGCCGTCCACCCGGTAGGTGATCGCCGGGTGCACCGGCGAGCCGCTCCCGGAGCCGTTCGGCGGCGGCTCGCCCACCGCGATGCCGTTGCCGCCCGAGCCCGGGGGAGTGGGCGCCGGGGTCGGGGTGGCCGGCGGGACCGGCGGCTTGGTGGCCGGGGCGGGGCTGTCCGGGGCCGGGCTGGCCGGTCGAGGGTCCGGCGAGGTGGCCGTCGGGTCGACCGGCGGTGTGGTCACCGGGGCCGGCGCGGACGGGGCCGAGGTAGTGGCCGGGTCGGCCGGGTCCGCGCTGCCGGTGGCCGCACCCGGCGAGGCGGCAGCGCTCGCCGAGGCCCGCTCCCCGCCGGAGGCCGCCGTGTCCGAAGCCGCCTTGGTCCCGCCGTCGCAGCCGGCCAGGACGGCCACCGCCGCCAGGGCGAGACCGGCCAGCGCCGTCGCGCGGGCCCGGCCGGAACGCCTGGGCATGCTCTCCAGATCCATCTGCACTTCCTCCCGAGGGTTCAGCGGTACGCCTTGGCGGCCGCACCGCGGGGGTGTGACGTGGCCCGGACGATTCCGGTTCCCCGCCCGCCCCGGCCGCACCCCGGGACCCTCGGGAGAGCTGCTCAGGGCCCGTACTCGGGCATCGACGCGACCACGCGCCGGGCCCGGGAGGGGACGCGGAAGCCGGAGCCGGCCGGCGCGCTGTCCTGCGGACCGGTCGCCAGCAGCGGCCAGAACCGCCGCAGCCGGTGCGAGGAGTCCACCAGTGCGTCGAGCGACTCCCCGTCGGCGTCGCCGAGCAGGGCGGGCGGAACCCGCAGCGGGTGGTGACTGGGCAACATCGGCCATCAACTCCGATCCACCTGCCGTGGCAGCGCCGCCACGGTCCCGGTCGGGGCCGGGAGGAGCCCCTGACTGCGACCCTAGGCCGGGCGTCCGGCAGCCACCAGAGCTACCCCGGGGTAGTACACCTTCGGGGGTGGCGGGTGACAGCGGACGGCCGGGATCGCACCCGGCGTCTTGCTGGGGCCCCGGGCGCGCCGGGTACCGTGGGTGGGTTCCACCCCCGCTGTTCCATGGCCCCGCTGCCATCCTGAGGAGACCCCGTGCGTATCGCCGTCGCCGGTTCGATCGCGACCGACCACCTGATGACCTTCCCCGGCCGGTTCGCCGACCAGCTGGTCGCCGAGCAGCTGCACACCGTGTCGCTGTCCTTCCTGGTCGACACCCTCGACATCCGCCGCGGCGGCGTCGCGCCGAACATCGCCTTCGGCATGGGCGTGCTCGGCCTGCGCCCGGTCCTGGTCGGCGCGGCCGGCGCGGACTTCGCGGAGTACCGCAGCTGGCTGGAGCGCAACAACGTGGACTGCCGGTCCGTCCACATCTCCGAGACCCGGCACACCGCGCGCTTCATGTGCACCACGGACGAGGACCACAACCAGATCGCCTCGTTCTACACCGGCGCCATGGCCGAGGCCCGCAGCATCGAGCTCAAGCCGATCGCCGACCGCGTCGGCGGCCTCGACCTGGTGCTGATCGGCGCCGACGACCCGCAGGCGATGGTCCGCCACACCCAGGAGTGCCGCACCCGCGGCTACGCCTTCGCCGCGGACCCGTCGCAGCAGCTGGCCCGCCTCGACGGCCACGACATCCGCCAGATCGTCGACGGCGCCGCGTACCTCTTCACCAACGAGTACGAGGCCGCGCTGATCGAGTCCAAGACCGGCTGGGACGCGGAGGAGATCCTCACCCGGGTGGGCACCCGGATCACCACCCTCGGCAGCAAGGGCGTCCGGATCGAGCGCAAGGGCGAGTCCCCGATCCTGGTCGGCTGCGCCCCCGAGGCCGCCAAGGCTGACCCGACCGGTGTCGGCGACGCCTTCCGGGCCGGCTTCCTGGCCGGCCTCTCCTGGGAGCTGGAGCTGGAGCGCGCCGCTCAGCTCGGCTGCATGCTGGCCACCCTGGTGATCGAGACCGTCGGCACCCAGGAGTACGAGCTGCGCCCGCACGACTTCCTGCAGCGCTTCGTCGCGGCCTACGGCGAGGAGGCCGGCGCCGACGTCCGGGCGCACCTGGTCAACTGACCCGCCGCACCAGGTAGGCCGAGCCCCGGTCGCCGCCGTACTCGGCGGCCGGGGCCTCGCCCAGGTACTCCTGCTCGCGCATCCCGCACCAGGCCGGCACGTCCAGCCGGGCCGCCTCGTCGTCGGCCAGCACCACGACCGTCCCGCCCACCGGGACGTCGCCGATCCGCTTCGCCAGTTCGATCACCGGCAGCGGGCACCGCTTGCCCAGCGCGTCCAGGACCAGCGGGCCCCCGGCGGGCTCCCGGGCCGCGGCGGGCGCGGGCAGGTCCAGGCCCAGCGGCGCGCGGACGCCGGCCACCAGCTCCGGCAGCACCGTCAGGAAGCGGTCGACGTCCGCCCCGGTGGTGCCGAACGGCAGTGAGATCCGGACGTTCCCCTCGGTGAGCACACCCATCGCGGCCAGCACATGGCTCGGGGTCAGCGTGGACGAGGTGCAGGAGGAGCCGGAGGAGACGGCGAACCCGGCCCGGTCCAGCTCGCCCAGCAGGACCTCGCCGTCCACGTACAGACAGGAGAAGGTGACGATGTGCGGCAGCCGCCGCACCGGGTCGCCGACCACCTCCACCTCGGGCACCAGCCGCGGCACCCGGGCCCGGATCCGCTCGACCAGCTCGTGCAGCCGGGCGTTCTCCCGCTCCGCCTCGGCCCGTACCGCGCGCAGCGAGGCCGCGGCCGCGACGATCGCCGGCACATTGACGAAGCCCGGTACCCGGCCCGCCTCCCGTTCGTCGGCGGGCAGCGGCGAGACGTAGCGGACGCCCTTGCGCACCGCGAGCACCCCGACCCCGGCCGGTCCGCCCCACTTGTGCGCGCTGGCGGTGAGCAGCGACCAGCCGGTCGGCAGGTCCACCCGCCCGGCGCTCTGCGCGGCGTCCACCAGCAGCGGCACCTCTCCGCGGAGCGCGGCCACCTCGTCGACCGGCTGCACCGTGCCCACCTCGTGGTTGGCGGACTGCAGCACGGCGAGCGCGGTGTCCGGCCGCAGCGCGGCGGCGAAGACCTCCGGGTCCACCCGGCCGTGCCGGTCCACCGGCACCGAGGTGACCTCGCCGCCCTCGGCGAGGTGCCGTTCGGCGCTGTGCAGCACGCTGGAGTGCTCGACGGCGGAGTGCGCCAGGTGCCCGCCGCGCCGCCGGTTGCCGCGCAGCGCGCCCAGCACTCCGAGTTGGACGGCCTGGGTCCCGCCGGAGGTGAAGGCGATCTCGTCGGCCCGGCAGCCGATCACCTCGGCCACGGTCTCCCGGGCGGCGTCCAGCAGCATTCTGGCCTGGCGTCCGGAGCGGTAGAGCCGGGCCGGATCGGCCCAGCCCTCGTCCAGGGCGGCGGTCAGCGCCTGCCGCGCGACGGGGTGGAGCGGTGCGGTGGAAGCCACATCGAAGTACACGGGGTCATTCAACCCCAAGTGTCCGCGGCCGGGCCGGAGGGGCGGCGCCGCTCGAACAAATGTGTTGACTGGACGTCAGTTCGTGCTGATACCGTCCCCGGCCGGGGGGTCAAGGGTGTGTTCGCAGCCGAATCGGCCTCCGTTGTCAATCAATGAAAGGACGTTTGGCAGTGATTGCCCGATTCGTCTCGACCGGCCGTCGGTTCAGCCTGGTGGCCGTGCTCTCCGCGCTGCTCCTCTCCCTCTTCTCCTCGCCCGCGTCGGCCGCCCCGAAGGACGCCTACCTCAACTACAACAGCGGCCACTGCCTGGAGATCGGCGGTTGGAGCAAGGAGTGGGGTGCTCCCGCGGACACCTGGCCCTGTGGTGACGCGCAGCGCAACCAGGGGTGGAACTACGACCAGAACAACTACCCGAACGGGTTCTGGCTGCAGAACCAGAACAGCGGGCTGTGCCTGGAGATCCCCGGTTTCAGCGGCGAGTGGGGCGCCCGCGTCCAGCAGTGGCCGTGCAACGGCGGTGCCAACCAGAAGTGGCACGTCGGCTATGTCGGGAGCTCCCGCTGGATCCAGCTGATCAACAACGCCAGTGGCCTGTGCATGGAGGTCGCCGGCTGGAGCAAGGAGTGGGGCGCCCGCGTCCAGCAGTGGCCGTGCGGCAACGCTCAGGCCAACCAGATGTGGGGCCTCTGATCGGCCCCGGGCCGGTGACCGGCCGGACCGCCACGCAGGTATGACGGTCCGCCGCACCGGCACCCCCGGCTCCCGCCGCCCGCCCGGGCGGCGGGAGCCGTTGCCGTTCACGGCGCCCGGACCCCGGCCGGATATCGCAAATGTCCGAATCGATCCCCGGGGTTGGCCCGCTGTTCCGTCCTCTCCCGGGTGTCCCCCGATCGGGTGTAGGGACCCCTAATGCCTAGGATGACCTGCGACGCAGCCCCTGCCGGGCCTGATCGGGTGTTCGGGCGGCGCGTTACTGGGACCTGCCCGTCAGCAGCGCATAAGGCTGGAGTAGGGTTTGGCCCGCATAAGCATTCAAACCGTGCCCGTGGTCGGGTCGCCGGGGAGGGACAGCCTCCCCGGGGCGACGCGAAGGCGGGCGAGACTTCGGGAAGGCGCTACGTGAGTCCCAACGGCTCCGACCGCTCGCCGCGGCGCACGATGCGGCGGAAGCTGCCTCAGGCGCTGGCACTGGGCCTCGTCATCGCGACCGCCACCGGCTGCTCGGCCAACGACCTCCCCAGGCTTGGCCTCCCGAGCCCTGTCACCAAGGAAGGGCCGATGGTCCTCCACATGTGGCAGGGCTCCTGGATCGCGGCGCTGGTGGTCGGCGTACTGATGTGGGGTCTGATCATCTGGAGCGTGATCTTCCACCGGCGCAGCCGCACCGGTGTGCAGGTCCCCCCGCAGACCCGGTACAACGTGCCCATCGAGGCGCTCTACACCGCGGTCCCGATCATCATCGTGTCGGTCCTCTTCTACTTCGTCGCCCGCGACGAGTCGAAGCTGATCGCCGTCTCCGAGAAGCCGCAGCACACCGTCAACGTGGTGGGCTTCCAGTGGAGTTGGGCGTTCAACTACGAGAACACCGAGAACCCCGACCCGGCCAACCAGCAGGCCGCGTACGAGGTGGGTTCTCCCGGCGAGCCGCCCACCCTGTACCTGCCGGTCGACGAGACGGTGCAGTTCCGGCTGACGTCTCGTGACGTGATCCACGACTTCTGGCCCATCAACTTCATGATGAAGATGGACGTCGTGCCGGGTGTGGTCAACAAGTTCGAGGTCACCCCGACCGTCAAGGGCGAGTACAAGGGCAAGTGCGCCGAGCTCTGCGGTTACGACCACTCGCGCATGCTGTTCAACGTGAAGGTCGTCGACCGCGCCGAGTACGACCAGCACTTGAAGGACCTCCGGGCCAAGGGTCAGACCGGCGCGGTGCCCTCCGGCATCACGACCATGGGAAGTGAAGAGAAGTGACCATCCTCAACGAGCCCGCCGCGGCCGGCGGGGGCGCCGGGGCCGTCACGGTCGGGGCGCAGCGGACCCGGAAGCCGGGTTCCACCATCATCAAGTGGCTGACCACCACTGACCACAAGACGATCGGCACGCTGTACCTGGGCACGTCGTTCGCCTTCTTCCTGATCGGCGGCATCCTCGCCCTGGTCATGCGCGCCGAGCTGGCTCGTCCCGGGACCCAGATCCTGTCGAACGAGCAGTTCAACCAGGCGTTCACGATGCACGGCACGATCATGCTGCTGATGTTCGCGACGCCGCTCTTCGCCGGTTTCGCGAACTGGATCATGCCGCTGCAGATCGGCGCGCCCGACGTCGCGTTCCCGCGGCTGAACATGTTCGCCTACTGGCTGTACCTGTTCGGCTCGCTGATCGCGGTGGCCGGCTTCCTCACCCCGCAGGGCGCCGCCGACTTCGGCTGGTTCGCCTACGCGCCGCTCTCGGACGCGGTCCGCTCGCCGGGCATCGGCGCGGACATGTGGATCATGGGTCTGGCCTTCTCCGGCTTCGGCACGATCCTCGGTGCGGTCAACTTCATCACCACGATCATCTGCATGCGCGCGCCCGGCATGACGATGTTCCGGATGTCGATCTTCGTCTGGAACGTCCTGCTGACCGCCGTGCTGGTCCTGCTGGCCTTCCCGGTGCTCGCCGCCGCGCTGTTCGCCCTGGAGGCGGACCGCAAGTTCGGGGCGCACGTCTTCGACCCGGCCAACGGTGGCGCGCTGCTCTGGCAGCACCTGTTCTGGTTCTTCGGCCACCCCGAGGTGTACATCATCGCGCTGCCGTTCTTCGGCATCGTGTCGGAGATCATCCCGGTCTTCAGCCGCAAGCCGATGTTCGGCTACTCCGGCCTGATCGCGGCCACCATCGCGATCGCCGGTCTGTCCGTGACGGTGTGGGCCCACCACATGTACGTCACCGGACAGGTACTGCTGCCGTTCTTCTCCTTCATGACCTTCCTGATCGCGGTCCCGACCGGTGTGAAGTTCTTCAACTGGGTCGGCACCATGTGGAAGGGCTCGCTGAGCTTCGAGACCCCGATGCTCTGGACGGTCGGCTTCCTGGTCACCTTCCTCTTCGGTGGTCTGACCGGTGTCCTGCTGGCCTCCCCGCCGATCGACTTCCACGTCTCGGACTCGTACTTCGTCGTCGCCCACTTCCACTACGTGGTCTTCGGCACCGTCGTCTTCGCGATGTTCGCCGGCTTCCACTTCTGGTGGCCGAAGATGACCGGCAAGATGCTCGACGAGCGCCTCGGCAAGGTCACCTTCTGGACGCTGTTCATCGGCTTCCACGCGACCTTCCTGGTGCAGCACTGGCTCGGCGCGGAGGGCATGCCCCGCCGCTACGCCGACTACCTGGCCTCGGACGGGTTCACCACCCTGAACACCGTCTCGACCATCGGCTCGTTCCTGCTCGGCCTGTCGATCCTGCCGTTCCTCTACAACGTGTGGAAGACGGCGAAGTACGGCGAGAAGGTCGAGGTGGACGACCCGTGGGGCTACGGCCGTTCGCTGGAGTGGGCGACCTCCTGCCCGCCGCCGCGGCACAACTTCCTCACCCTGCCCCGGATCCGCTCCGAATCC
>NZ_JZWY01000046.1:0-4849 GCF_000966955.1 Streptomyces sp. NRRL S-495 | reverse complement strand
CTCCTGCCCGCCGCCGCGGCACAACTTCCTCACCCTGCCCCGGATCCGCTCCGAATCCCCGGCCTTCGACCTCCACTACCCGGAGATCGCCGCGCTGGACTACCTGGAGTACCACGGTGAGCCGGCCAAGCACTTCGCCGGTGTGACCCCGGCCAAGTACGACGCCCCGAAGCTCGGCAAGGGCAAGAAGGAAGGCGACGCCTGATGAGGGAACAGGGCAAGATTTTCCTGGGCCTGGCGGTCTTCGTGCTGGCCATGGCGATCACCTACGGCCTGTGGACCAACAGCTCCGACCACGGCATCGAGGCCGCCGGTACCACCGCGCTGTTCCTCGCCTTCGCGCTGTGCGCCTTCATCGGGTACTACCTCGCCTTCACCGCCCGCCGGGTGGACAGCGGCGCGGGTGACAACCCCGAGGCCGAGGTCGCGGACGACTCCGGCGAGCTGGGCTTCTTCGCCCCGCACAGCTGGCAGCCGCTCTCGCTGGCGGTCGGCGGCGCGCTGGCCTTCCTCGGTGTGATCTTCGGCTGGTGGCTGCTGTACTGGTCGATCCCGGTCATCCTGATCGGCCTCTTCGGCTGGGTCTTCGAGTTCTACCGGGGCGAGAACCAGAACCAGTAGGACCGGTTCTCTCCCACAGGGCCGGGCTTCCCGCACGGGAAGCCCGGCCCTGTTGCGTCCCCGGAGTGACGGCCTCACCCCGCCGGCCCAATGGAGCGCCGTTCGGATGTCGCTCAGCCGGAGGAGGTTCCTACGATCTGACCAATCGTGCGAACCCCTGGGAGGCGGTCATGGCCGACAGGCGCGGAATCGCGGGTCTCGGCGGCATCACGCTGGCCCTCGTTGTGCTGGCCCCGCTGGCCGGCTGCACCTCCGGCGGCGAGGAGGTCGCGGACGCCGTCCGCAAGGTCGACGCGGCCCGGCTGGTCCACCTCTCCGCCACGGACAAGGTGGATCCCTCGCAGCCGGTCACGGTCACCGCGGAGCCGGGCAGCCGGCTGACCGACGTCACCGTGGTCGGCCCGGACGGCCGGATCGTCGCCGGGCGGCTCTCGGAGGACCAGCGCAGCTGGCAGACCACCGGCCGGCTGAAGGCGGCCACCGCCTACACCGTGCGGATCGCCGCCGACGACGGCAGCGGCGGGCGCGGCGAGACCACCTCCGGCTTCGCCACCGTGGCCGCCCAGCGGCTGCTGACCGCGAAGCTCGGCCCCGACTCCTCCGGCAGCGGCGTCTACGGGGTCGGCCAGCCGCTCACCGTGCAGCTCTCCGAGGCCGTCAAGGACCCGCAGGCCCGCCAGGAGGTGGAGCGGGCGCTGACGGTGACCTCGCAGCCCGCCGTGACCGGCGCCTGGTACTGGGTGGACGACAAGAACCTGCACTTCCGCCCCGAGGACTACTGGCCCACCGGCACCGTCGTCGCGCTGGCCTTCGAGGCCACCGGCGGCCGGATCTCCGACGGCCTGTACGGCGGCGACCGGGCGGCCCTGGCGATGCGGATCGGCGAGCGGGTCGAGACGGTGGTCGACGCGGCCGCCCACGAGCTGACCCTCAAGCGCGCCGGCCAGGTGGTCCGGACGATCCCGGTCACCACCGGCAAGCCCGGCTTCGACACCCGCAACGGCGTCAAGGTGGTGCTCGGCCAGGAGCGCAAGGTCCGGATGAGCGGCGAGACGATCGGCATAGCGGCCGGCAGCCAGGAGGCCTACGACCTCGACGTCGAGTGGGCCACCCGGGTCACCTGGAGCGGCGAGTACGTGCACGCGGCGCCCTGGTCGGTCGGCTCCCAGGGCGTGGAGAACGTCAGCCACGGCTGTACCGGCATGAGCACCGAGAACGCCCACTGGTTCTACCAGAACACCAGGGTGGGGGACCTGGTGACGGTGGTGAACAGCCGCGGCAAGAGCATGGAGCCGTTCGGCAACGGCTTCGGGGACTGGAACATCGGCTGGGGCGAGTGGGTCGGGCACAGCGCCCTCGGGCAGCCCGTCAGCACCACCACGCCGGCCACCAGGGCCCCCGCCGGCGGGATGATCGCCCCGCTGCTCTGAGGACGGTCCCCGAGGGCCCTCAGGGGCTTTCCTGGCCCTCTGCGGCGTCCTCCCGGTAGGCCAGGCGCAGCGCGTTGTCGGCGGCGGCCAGGGCGTCCGCCGCCGACACCCCGAGCCGCCGGACCCGCTCGGCGTACTCGGCGGCGGCCGCGGCGGCCAGCCGGTGCGCGGAGTCGCCGACCGCGGCGATCAGGGTGCCGCGCCGGCCGTGCGTCTCCACCACCCCGTCCGCCTCCAGCTCCCGGTAGGCGCGGGCGACCGTGCCGGCCGCCAGCCCGAGCCGCTCGGCCAGCGCGCGGACGGTGGGCAGCCGCAGTCCGGTCGCCAGTTCGCCGGTCCGGGCCTGTTCGGCGATCTGGGCCCGGATCTGCTCGTACGGGGGAGTGCCGGCGGCGGGGTCGACGGACAGCTGCACAGGGGCTCCTGACGTTCGGCGGGGCGCCGCGAGGGCCCCGGGGTACGGGAAAGCCCGAGGGCCGCCGACCAGAAGAACTCTGGTCAGCGGCCCTCGGGGTGCGACGCGGGGTGCGTACGGGATCAGTGGTGGCCGTGGCCGCTGGTGATCTCGTGGTGCTCCTCGGAGGTCGGCTTGGGGATCTGGCTGCTCTCGCCGTAGAAGCCGCGGGAGATCTTCGCCCGGGTGCGGTCGAGGACGTTGGCCTTGCGGGCCACGCCGTTCTCGTCCGTCTCGGCCGGCAGCTCGAACGGCTCGATCTGCTCGTGCGCGGTGAGCTTGTGCAGGTCCTTCTGCGGCAGCTGGGCGTGCACCTCGACGAACTCGCCGTGCGGCAGGCGCTTGATGACGCCGGTCTCGCGGCCGTGCAGCACCTTCTCCTTGTCACGGCGCTGGAGGCCGAGGCACCAGCGCTTGGTGATGATGAAGACGAGCACCGGGATCACGAACATGCCCACGCGGACGAAGTAGGTGACCGAGTTGATCGACAGGTGCAGGTGGGTGGCGAACAGGTCGTTGCCACCGGCCGCCAGCAGGACCAGGTAGAGGCTGATCCAGGCGGCACCCAGCGCGGTGCGGACCGGGGCGTTGCGCGGGCGGTCCAGGATGTGGTGCTCGCGCTTGTCGCCGGTGATCCAGCCCTCGATGAAGGGGTAGGCGGCGATCGAGACCAGCACCATCGGGAAGAGGACCATCAGCGGGATCGCCACACCGAGGTTCAGGGTGTGGCCCCACAGGCTGATCTCCCAGCCCGGCATGATGCGGATCAGGCCCTCGGAGAAGCCCATGTACCAGTCCGGCTGGGCGTCCGTGGACACCTGGTCGGGACGGTACGGGCCGTACGCCCAGATCGGGTTGATCGAGGCGATCGCCGAGATGGCCGCGATCAGACCGAAGACCAGGAAGAAGAAGCCACCGGCCTTGGCCATGTAGACCGGCATCAGCGGCATGCCGACGACGTTCTTCTCGGTCTTGCCCGGGCCCGCCCACTGGGTGTGCTTGTGGTAGAAGACCAGGATCAGGTGCGCCACCAGCAGGCCGAGCATGATGCCCGGGATCAGCAGCACGTGGATGGTGAAGAACCGCGGCACGATGTCGTGGCCGGGGAACTCGCCCCCGAACAGGAACATCTGGACGTAGGTGCCGATCAGCGGGGTCGCCAGGACGGCGCCCTCCATGAACCGGATACCGGTGCCGGAGAGCAGGTCGTCGGGCAGCGAGTAGCCGAAGAAGCCGTCGAACATGCCCAGGACCAGCAGCAGGAAGCCGAAGACCCAGTTGATCTCGCGCGGCTTGCGGAACGCGCCGGTGAAGAAGACGCGCATCATGTGCACGAACATCGCCGCGACGAAGACCAGGGCCGCCCAGTGGTGGATCTGGCGGACCAGCAGGCCGCCGCGCACCTCGAAGCTGATGTCGACCGTCGACGCGTACGCCTCGGACATCGGGATGCCCTTGAGCGGGACGTACGAGCCGTCGTAGATGACCTCGCCCATCGAGGGCTTGAAGAACAGCGTCAGGTAGACACCGGTCAGGATGATGATGATGAAGGTGTAGAGGCAGATCTCGCCCAGCATGAAGGACCAGTGGTCCGGGAAGATCTTCCGCAGGTTGGTCTTGGCGAGGGAGTAGATCCCCAGCCGACCGTCCGTCCAGTCCGCCGCCTGCTCCCACTTGTTCGCGGGCTTGGCGCGCGTGCTGGCGGGCTTGGTGGCGCCGGAGGTGGTGCTGCTCGTACTGCTCATCGAGCACGCTCCCAGTAGCTCGGGCCGACGGGCTCGTCGAAGTCGCCGTGGGCGACCAGGAAGCCCTTCTCGTCAGTGGTGATCTTCAGCTGCGGCAGCGGGTGGCCGGCCGGGCCGAAGATCACGCGCGCGCCGTCCGCCAGGTCGAAGGTCGACTGGTGGCAGGGGCAGAGCGCGTGGTGGGTCTGCTGCTCGTACAGGCTGATCGGGCAGCCGACGTGGGTGCAGATCTTGGAGTAGGCGAGGATGCCCTCGAAACCCTTCTCCTTGGACTTGTCGTCCTTGATGTCCTCCGGCGCGATGCGCACCAGCATGAGGGCGTCCTTGGCGATGCGCTGCTGGAAGTCCTCGTCGTGGGTGTGCAGGCCCTCGGGCATCGCAAAGGTCAGCGACCCCTGGATGATGTCCTCGGCCTTCATCGGCTGGTTGGTGTTCATGTTGATGAGCTGCAGGGGCTTGGCGTCGGTCGCCTCCTCCCAGCCGGTGTGCTCCAGCTTGTCCTCGGGCAGCGGGCCCAGGTCGCGCAGGAGGACCACACCGGACAGCGGCACCAGGGCCATCGAACCGATGAGGGTGTTGCGGATCATCTTGCGGCGACC
>NZ_JZWY01000037.1:0-214 GCF_000966955.1 Streptomyces sp. NRRL S-495 | reverse complement strand
GCTCGCCGACCTCGCGGCGGCGGACGGCGGGGACGACGGCGGGGACGACGGGGACGGTGGAGCCGTCGCGCTCCCCGCGGCACCGGCCGGGACGCTGCCGCCGACCCTCCCCGAGCAGTGCGGCGCCCTCCCCGGCGGCGCCTTCGCCGAGGCCGTCGAGACCTGGCTGCACGGCGCCGGCGAACGGGCCGTCACCGCCGCCCGGGTCCTCGCC
>NZ_JZWY01000408.1:0-26148 GCF_000966955.1 Streptomyces sp. NRRL S-495 | reverse complement strand
GTCCGACTCGCCGGTGTCTTCTGCGGCTCGCGCCCCGTCCGACGTTCCAAACTCTAGCCGACCCCCGCTCCGAAAAGCGAATCCGGCCGCAATCCCCACAAATGGACACGCCAAATAAACCCGAGCCGGGTGTTATTGGTATTTCCAGAGAATTGGCCGCCCCGGGACCGTCCGCGCTGTTGCGTGTCCGGTGCTCCCTGTCAAGCGACTTGAAAACACTACCCCTCCCCTTCCCCAGGAGCAAGTCGACCCCGACCCGGTCGGGTCAGAGGTCGAGTTCGGTGTCCGTGATCGGGTAGGCGACGCAGGAGTGGGTGTAGCCGAAGCGTTCGTCGGACAGCCGGAGGCGGGCCTCGGTGGCGGTGTGGACGTGGCCCTTGACCACCCGGACCCGGCAGAGGCCGCATTCGCCGGAGCGGCAGGCGGCCTCGGGGCGGATGCCGGCGTCCTCCAGGGCGTCCAGCAGCGGCCGGTCCCGGCGGGTGCGGAAGGTTCGGCCGCGGGCGGTGACGGCGACCTCGGCCGCCGGGTCGGTGCCGGCCGGCCAGTGGGGCTGGGCGGTGGGGTCGGCGGGGGCGCCGTTGGCCTCGAAGCGGATCCGGCGGCGGGGGTGGCCCAGGTCCGCGAGCTGTCGCAGGGCATAGGGGTAGAGGGCCTGCGGTCCGCAGACGTAGACGGTGCGGCCGGCGAGCGGTCCGGCGAGGGCCTCGACCAGGGCGCCGGTGAGCAGGCCGGTGGGGCCGCTCCAGTCGGCGGAGGCGTGCTGGACCACGTGGTGGACATGGATGTCCGGGTGGGTGGCGGCGAGGGCGTCGAGTTCGGTGCGGAAGACGATGTCCTCGGCGCTGCGGGAGCCGTACAGCAGATGGAAGCGGCGGGACAGGCCCCGGTCGGCGATCTCACGGACCATGCTCATCGCCGGGACGACGCCGGAGCCGCCGGCGAGGAAGACGAAGTCCTCGCCGTGGAAGAGCGGGTTGTGGTGGAAGGTCCCGGTGGGACCGGTGGTGGTGAGGGTGTCGCCGGGCGCGAGGGTGTCGATCAGGTGGTTGCTGATCCGCCCGCCGGGCACTCGGCGCACGGTCAGGTCCCAGTGGTCGGCCCGGGCGGGACTGGACGCGATGGCGTAGGGGCGGTTGGTGCCGTCGGCGAACACCCCGACGTACTGGCCGGCGAGGAAGGGCGGCAGGTCGCCGCCGTCGGGGCGGCGGAGGCGGAAGGTGCTGGTGCTGACGGTCTCGGTGAGGATCTCGGCCACGGTGAGGCGCAGCCGCCGGGGATGGTGGGCGTCGACGGCGGCGGTGCTGGCGGCAGGGTCGGTGGCGTGGTGCGGACGGGCTTCGAGATCGGCCCGCACCGCGTCGTGGTCGTCGAAGTGGGGGGCGAGGGGGTGGCTCACGGGCGTTCTCCAACCTGGTGCGGGCGGGCAGAGGGGCCGGGCTCAGGCCGCGTCCCTGGCGCGGAGCAGGCGGCGGGCGACGCGGGCGCCGGCTTCGAGGGTGGGCTGGAAGCCGCCCGGTCCGGCCCAGGAGCCGGCCAGGTGCAGTCCGGGGACGTGGCTCCGGCGTTCGCTGTTGCGGAAGAGCCAGCCCTCGGTGCGGTCCTGGTCGTAGCCGTAGATCGCGCCGCCGGGGTGACCGAGGTAGCGGGCCAGGGTGAGCGGGGTGGCGACGTCGACCTCCTCGATCGCGTCGCGGATGCCGGGGGCGACCGCCTCGACCCGGTCGAGCAGGGTCTGCGCGTAGGCGAACTTGGTCCGGGCGTAGTCGGCGGGCGGGATCTTCGCCCAGTGGTCCCCGTACTGGAGGGTCATCAGGCTGACGTGGGTGGCGCCGGACGGGGCGAAGCCGATCGGGGCCACGTCGTAGGAGGTGACGCAGATGCCGCGGGCGGGTTCCAGGGTGCGGGTGGCGGCGTAGGTGCGCTCGTCGTCCTCGTCGGCGTGGACGAAGGTGGTGCTGGTGGTGAAGCCGAGCTCGGCGGGCGTGGCGGCGAGGCCCATGTGGAGGACGACGCCGGAGACGCCGGTCCGGCGGGTGGCGAGGTCCTCGCGGACGGCGGCGGGGACGGCGTCCTCACCGAGCATCGCGTAGGTGACCGGGAGCGAGGCGTTGGAGACGACGTCCCGGGCGGTGACCTCCTCGCCGTCGTCCAGCCGGACGCCGGTCACCCGGCCGTGCTCGGTGAGGAGGGCCGTGGCCGCCGTGTTGAACCGCACCTGTCCACCGGCGCCGAGGAAGGAGTCCAGGATCGCGGTGGACAGTGCCTGGGACCCGCCCACGAGGTGCCAGGGCTTGAACTCCAGGTAGGCGTAGAGGGTGAGCGCGAGGTCCTGGAAGGCGAGCCGGGAGGGCGGCTGGCCGAGGTAGGTCCAGTAGGTGCCGAGCACCGACTTCGGTCCGGGGTCGTCGAAGAACTCGTCGAGGACCTCCTTGACCGGGCGCAGCCCGTACCGGAACAGCACCGGGTCGACCTGCTCGGGCGGCATGCCGCGGATCGCCGCGATCTGCCAGAAGGTGACCTCCCTGACCAGTTGGAGGAAGCGCTCGATCCGGTCGCGGTTGCCGGGGAACGCCTCCGCCAGGGCGTCGGTCGTGCCCTGCCAGTCGGCGGGCAGGGTGACGTCGTAGCGGCCGGGGACGACGGCCCGGTAGAGGTCGTGCTCCTCGACGAACTCCAGCTTGTCGCTGACGCCGAGCCGGTCGAAGAGGCCGCGGAGGGTGAAGGGCTGCCCTTCGGCGCCGACGCCGGAGAGCTGGTGCAGGGCGACCTCGAACTCGAAGCGGCCGCGGCGGAAGGAGGTGGCGCAGCCGCCGGGCAGGTTGTGCCGCTCGACGAGCAGGGTGCGCAGGCCGGCGAGCTGGAGGCTGGTGGCGGCGGTCAGCCCGGCGTTGCCGGCGCCGATGACGACGGCGTCGAAGTCGCTCACCGCTCCGCCGCCCCGGCGGCATCGGCCCCACCGGTCGCCCCGGCGGCCCCGGCGACCTCAGCGGCCTCGGCGGCGATCCGGTCGAACTCGGCGGCCATCGCGGCGGCGAGCGCCTGGGCGCCGGAGAGCGGGCGGACCATCACGGTGAGCTCGTCGATCCTCCCGTCCTCGTCGAGGTGGAGGAAGTCGCACCCCTGGAGCTGCTTGCCGCCCACGGTGGCGGTGAACACGAGGGCGTGGTCCCGTCCTTCGGGGTCGCCGATCTCGCGGACATAGGCGAAGTCCTCGAAGACGCGCAGCACGGCGCGCAGGATCGCGCCGGTGATCGCCTTGCCGGGGTAGGGCTTGAACGCGACGGGGCTGGTGAACGCGACGTTCTCGGCGAGGAGATCGATCATGGCCTGGGCGTCGCGGTCCTCGACCGCCTTGCGGAAGGGGTGCATGGGGAGGCCTCCGGTCCCTAGTCATCGAATTGAGTAGGTGTACCGGCGAGTATGGAGCGGTCGGGAACGCACTGTCCATAGCCATTAGTCACCTTGTTGACCAGTGGTCGGCAGTGGCTGCTAGCGTGACCGCATGGCTTTGCGGCACGCGGTGATGGCTGCCCTCCTGGAGGGCGAGGCCTCCGGCTACGACCTCTCCAAGGGCTTCGACGCCTCGGTGGCGAACTTCTGGATGGCCACCCCGCAGCAGCTCTACCGCGAGCTGGACCGCATGGAGGCCGCCGGCCTCATCTCCGCCCGGGTGGTCGAGCAGGAGCGGCGCCCCAACAAGCGCCTCTTCTCCCTCACCGAGGCCGGACTCGCCGCCGTCCACGCCTACACCGCCGAGCACACGAACAAGCCGACCACCATCCGCGACGAGCTGATGGTCAAGGTCCAGAGCGTCGACGCCGGTGACGCCGGCGCCGTCCGCGCGGCCGTGGCCGAACGCCTGGAGTGGGCCCGCGCCAAGCTCGCCCGCTACGAGCGCCTGCGGGCCAAGCTCCTCGACGGCCGCACCGAGGAGCAGCACCTCGCAGAGGCCGAGCGGGTCGGCCCCTACCTCACCCTGCTGCGCGGCATGGCGTTCGAACGCGAGAACATCCGCTGGTCCGAGACCGCCCTCCAGGTCCTCGCCTCCCGTACCGCCTTCCACGGCTGACCGCACCGTCCGGAGCGGGGCGCCGGCTGCTCACGGAACGGCCGGCCGCCGGGGCCGCACGCCAGGACTTGACGATCGGTCAAGTGGCCTGCGCCGACGCGGCAACCGACTGCGGTGCGGCGGCAGTTGAACGGTCGCCGCGAAGCACCGGGAACCCACGCCCAGCGGCTACGATCTGGCACCGATTGTTGGGGCAAGGGGCCTTTTTCAGCTGGGAGTTGCCGTGGTGGTTACTGGTCGTGTGGTGCGGTTCGACGGTGCGCGGGGCTATGGGTTCATCGCTCCCCAAACCGGTGGTGAGGACGTCTTCCTGCATGTGAACGACATGCTGATTCCCGAGAAGTACGTGCGCTCGGGCCTCGCGGTGCAGTTCGAGGTCGAGGAGGGCGAGCGGGGGCCGAAGGCCTCCTCCGTCCGGCTCGCGGTCGACGCCGACGGGAACCCGCTGACGCCGCCCGCCTCGCTCGCGGTCCCTGCGGTCCCCGCGGGCGAAGGGGGCCGGGTCGCGGCGGGCGACGGCGACGGACTGTGCGACGTGCTCGGCGCGGACGAGTACCTCAAGGAAGTGACCGAGGTGCTGCTGAGGGCCGCGCCTTCGCTCACCGGGCAGCAGATCCTGGCCGTCCGGGCCGGACTCGCCAAGTCGGCCGAGGAGCACGGTTGGACCGATCACTGACGCATCATCGGAAAGGGGCACCGGTCGCCGTCGGCGGCCGGTGCCCCTTTCGCGGTTCCACCCGCACGGTGCGGGCACCCGCGCGCCCGCACGGCGCGGGCGCGCAGACGCCGGCGCCCCTGACCCCGGGCGGGGTCAGGGGCGCCGTGGCGGGGCGGGTGCGGGCTACTTCTGCTCCATCGCCGCGATCAGGCTCTTGGGCCGCATGTCGGTCCAGGACTTCTCGATGTAGTCGAGGCAGTCCTGACGCGCGGCCTCGCCGAACACCGTGTCCCAGCCCTCGGGCACCTCGACGAAGACCGGCCACAGCGAATGCTGGCCCTCGTCGTTGACCAGGACCAGGTAGTTGGCATCGGGGTCGTCGAACGGATTCGTCACCGTGTCGTCCTCTCTCGGGTACGTGATGTGGGATCGCACCGGTGGCGGGCGGTCACCGGGGTCCTGGTGTCGGCTGCACCCTCGTGCTCGGTCACCGTGCTCGGCGGCCGCCTCATGCTCCGCCCCGCACACCGGGACCCACTATCGCCCAACGGTCCGGTGGCCAGTCAACAGGGCCGACGTGCGTGCTCCCGCCGCGTTCAACCGCACCCGTGCGGCAGTTGGACGGGACGCCCGACGCTCTTGATCGACGTTCCCGGACGGTGCCATCGTGGGCGCCGCGGAGCCGTTCCGCGGCTCCGGCGACCCCTGGACGGCACAGGCGGCCGAACAGCGCAGGCACCACGGACAGCACAAGCACCGGCCACCGGGACGGCGTCCGCTCCGGCGCGGGCCCGCCCCGCCCGCCGGCCGGGACGCCGGCCCCGGAAGCCGGCCCGAGCGACCGCGGTCAGCACCCGGCCCCGCCGTCCCGTCAACCGACCCACCCCACCGACACAGGGCGGCCTCACATGGCAGCAACGGCACCGACGGCAGCAAGGACACCGAAGAACCGCCCCGGCGAGGACCCGGCCACCCGCCGGCGCGTCGCACCCGGCACCGTGCGGCGGATCCTCCCCTACGTCCTCCAGTACCGCCGGACCGTCGCCCTGCTGCTGCTGGTGACCGTGGTGGACGCGGTCATCACCGCGACGAGCCCGCTGATCCTGAAGATGATCGTCGACGACGGCATCCTGGCCGGGAACACCGGGACCGTGATCCGGCTCTGCCTGCTGGTCGCCGGGCTCGCCCTGGTCGACGCCGCCGCCCTGTACACCCAGGCGTGGTGCTCCGGGCGGGCCGGCGAGGGGCTGGTCCTCGACCTGCGCACCCAGGTGTTCGCCCACGTCCAGCGGCAGCCGATCGCCTTCTTCACCCACACGCCGACCGGCGCGCTGGTCAGCCGGCTCAACACCGACGTGGTACAGGCCCGGCAGGCCGTGACGACGCTGCTGTCGCAGTCGGTCTCCACCGTGCTGACGCTGGTGCTGGTGCTCGGTGCGATGTTCTACCTCTCCTGGCAGATCACCGCCGCGGCGCTCGTACTGATCCCGCTGTTCATGCTGCCGGTCCGGCTGATCGTGCGCCGACTCCAGCGGCTCATCCGGGAGGGCATGCAGCTCGACGCCGAGATGGGGTCGCTGATGAACGAGCGCTTCAACGTGGCGGGAGCGATGCTCGTCAAGCTGTACGGCAACGCGGAGGAGGAGTCCGCGCTGTTCGGCGGCAAGGCCGGGCGGATCCGGGACGTCGTCGTGGCCCAGGTCGTCCAGGGACGGGCCATCATGGTCACCGTCTCCGTGATCACCGCGATGTTCACGGCGCTGGTCTACGGCCTCGGCGGCACCCTCGTCATCAACGACACCCTCCAAATAGGTACCCTCGTCGCCCTCATCACCCTCCTCCTGCGCCTCTACGAACCCGTCAACCAACTCACCACGGTCCAAACCAGCGCCATGACCGCGCTCGTCAGCTTCGACCGCGTCTTCGAAGTCCTCGACCTCGAACCCCTCATCACCGAAAGCCCCCACGCCCACCCGCTCACCACCACCACCCCACCCGACATCACCTTCACCGATGTCACCTTCCACTACCCCACCACCACCCGCACCACCCTCGCCTCACTCCGACCCACCACACCCCACCCCGACCACACCACCCCCACCCTCCACAACCTCACCTTCCATGCCCCCGCCGGCAAACTCACCGCCATCGTCGGCCCCTCCGGCGCTGGCAAGACCACCCTCACCCACCTCATCCCCCGCCTCTACGACCCCACCCACGGCACCATCCACATCGCCGGCCACAACACCCGGCACCTCACCCTCCAGTCCCTCCGCAACACCATCGGCATCGTCACCCAGGACGCCCACCTCTTCCACGACACCCTCCGCGCCAACCTCCGGTACGCCCAACCCCACGCCACCGACGAGGACCTCACCCGAGCCTGTGAAAAGGCCCTCATCTGGAACACCGTCACCCAACTCCCCCACGGCCTCGACACCATCGTCGGCGACCGCGGCCACCGCCTCTCCGGCGGCGAGAAACAACGCATCTCCCTCGCCCGACTCCTCCTCAAGGCCCCACCCCTCGTCATCCTCGACGAAGCCACCGCCCACCTCGACACCGAAACCGAAGCCGCCATCCAGCACACCCTCAGAACCACCCTCAAAAACACCACCACCCTCGTCATCGCCCACCGCCTCTCCACCATCCGCGAAGCCGACCACATCCTCGTCCTCGCCGACGGCACCATCCAGGAAGCCGGCACCCACCAACAACTCCTCGCCAACCAGAACCTCTACGCCACCCTCTACCACACCCAATTCGCCCACCAGGACTCGTAGTCGGGCCCGAGCGGCGCGGCCGGCAGCGGGGAGGCCGGCAGCGGGGAGGCCGGCGGGGCGGAGCCGGCGGCGGTCGGCGCCCCGGCCGAGCGAGGATCAGGGCACACGGTACGGCGGGCCGGGCGGCAGTGGCCGGCCCGCCCAGCAGGCAGTGGGACACAACGGCGCGCGAGCACGAGGAGCAGGGCAGCGCGGAGAGCGACACGCGCGGCCGGGGCGGGAAGCAGGGGCTCACCGACCCGGAGCGCCCGAGGCGGCGGCCGGGAGAACGACGGTGCCGGACCGGCGGGGTCCGCCGGTCCGGCACCGATGACGCTTCTCAGCAGTGGCTCTCGGCCGGGCTCGTCTCCGTGGCCCCGCCGCGGACCTGGAGGTCGAGGTCCTGCGCGAACTCCGTCCACATGTCGGCGTACTGACGCGCCAGGCCGACGATCAGGTCCCCGCAGTGGGCCGGCACCGCCGCCGCCAGCTTCGACCACTCCCGGGTGTCGATCGCGTTCTGGCGCAGCAGGCGCAGCAGGTGGCGGCCCTCCTCCTTGTGCCGCAGCGAAGGGTCCCGCAGCAGCTTCTCCAGTACCGAGGCGGGGTCCGGTTCGACCAGCCGCATCTTCCGGACCGCCTGGCGCGGGACGGACGGGACCGTCACGACGGCCGGTACGACGGTGTCCTCGACCACGCGGTCCGGCCCGGCGTGCTCCACGGCGGGCATCTCACCGGCCGCGAGGCGGCGGCGGACGTCGCCGACCGTGGCCGGTGAGATGCCCGCCAGCCGCGCGACCTCGCGCAGCGAGGCCTCGGGGCGTTCGACGAGCAGCTCGGCGGCCCGCTTCCGGCCCTCCACACTGTTCAGTGGGCGGATCTTGCCGTCGCGGCCGACCCGGGCGTTCACCTGCGATGTCACATCGGTCGACCGCCGTCTGATGGCGGCGACGGCCTTCGCACCCAGGCCGGAGGCCTGTGCGATGGCGCGGTCCGACATCTGCGGGTGCGTGGAGATGATCCGTGCGGCCGCTGCCCGGCGGTCCCCCTGGGAGAGGGGCAAACCATGTGCAATGTTCGCTTCAACGGCCCGCAAAAAGGCCTCTTCGCTGGTACCGTCGAAGAACTCGACATCGATCGTTTCATGGCCCTTCAGGAAAGCGGCCATCAGTCGGTGCATACCGTCGATCACGCGCATGGTGCGCCGTTCCACGAGGATCGGCGGGAGCGGCGTCTCCAGTTCCACCAGCCTGGCGACGTGTTCCGCGTCCGGCCCTTCCGAGCGCGGTGACTCGCCGGGCAGCAGGACCGCGATCGGGATGGCCATGACCTCCCGTTTCGGGGGCACGGCGGGCCGAACGGAACCGTACGAGTCCGCGGCCCTAACGCCGTTCACCGGTATCAGGACTTTGACAACAGGCCGTTCCACTTCCCGCTCCCCCGTTTGACATCCGACTTGTCTTCACTGCTTCTACGAACGGTTGGTGCGACGCGACCGATACCGCGACGCACTCGACAGGGTCATGCCATGGCAGCCGCCATCGAACCCCCTGCCACCGAGCCCTCATTTCCCACCCCGCCGGTATGCCGGGGGAGGGAACGTCGCGCCCATCACACCAGTCACTGCAGCCTCACTGACCCAACCGTTCAACAACCGTGTCCATGGTCACCGATCACCGCAGGACTGTCGATACGTCACCTCACCTTGCCCTTGCCCCTGTTCGATCACGGAGACCCCGTCCGCGCCCGCAGTCGTCTCCGTACGTCATGCCGGACCGCGGTGGTCGGGACCGGTCCGGACCTCACGACGCGTTCAACTGCGGACCGGCGGCAGTTGGACGCTCCGGGCCACCTCCGGCACTCCCCTCCGGACCGGAGCCGTCAACGGGCGGCACCGGACGGGGCCCGCACACTGAAGAGGTAGCTGCGGCAGTCGTCCGTCATCGTGCTCACCGTCTGCCAGCCCCCTCGCTTCCACCGGTACATCCGATAGCCGAGTGTGGTGGTCAGACTGCGTACCAGGCCTGTCGGTTCCGGCTGGTACCCCGTGGAACGCTTCGTCCGGTCCAGCTCCAGCTCCAGCAGGAGCGAAGGGCGGTCCCGCAGCAGGATGCCGAAGGCGCCGAGCAGGACATCGGGTTCGACCCGGCCGACGACCACCTTGATGAGATCCACCCGTTCCAGGCCCGCCTGGCGACAGAGCCGGTCCACGGTCAGGCCGGCCGGGCGGCCACCGGTCCCGATGGCCGGCGCCGCGGTGCCACCGATCACGTACAGGTGCCGGCTTCCGGACTGTGGCCCCGGCCCGCCGGGTCCGGGCTCCGTGGGCCCGCCGCGCGCGGCGCGGTGCACGACCACATTGGCGCAGCCGAGCCGGGCGGTCAGCGAGAGCATCCACCGGGCCCGGACGCGCAGCGGTTCCACACTGTGCACCTGGCCGTGCCGCCCGGCGAGCGCGGACAGCCGCCAGGTGTCGAGGCCCGATCCCGCACCGAGGTCCAGACAGACCGCTCCCGGGCGCACCAGGGGGCCCAGGAAGGCCCTGCTCGTCCAGGTGACGGCGGCCCGGCGCAGTGCCGCCGCGACCAGGACGCCGTGCACGGTCGCGTCCATCAGGCCGACCACCGGCGTCCCTTCGCCCCGCCGTCGGTCCGGTCGAACGGCCGCACCGCGGCCCCGCGGTCGACGGACCCGCACCTCCGGCGGCCGGGTTCCCACTCGGTCACGCGCACGACACTCCATCCGGTCGAAGCGGCGGTCCGGGCCGGACATTCCCACCCGTGATCGGCCTGCTGAACACGTCCGAGGCTAGGGTCGGCCGCCCCCGGGCACATCAGCCCACGTATTGATTGCCGGTACACCGCTGGATTGAGGGGCCCGTGGGGGCGCGGTGGGCAGGTGGGGGAACGGCGGTCCCGCGGACGGCCCGCTCCCGGCCGACCTGGACGGCCGGGGTCAGGCGGTCGGCTTCTGCGGGTGCAGGTCGAGTGCGAGGTGCGGGCGGAGTGCGCGCAGGAAGTCCGGGGCGTCGAAGATCTCGCCGGCGGAGGCGACGCCGGTGGTCCTGATGGAGCCGGCCAGCACGCGCTCGAGGGCCTCGACGACCAGGGGTGCGGTGATGGCGTAGATGTCCTGACCGCCGGCCGTGACCCGGCGTTCGGCCTTGCCCGAGCGGACGACGACGTCGACGAGGAAGGTCTGGTCCGAGCGCCCGCTCTCGTCGGCGGCGACCGGGGCGGGCGTGTGGGGAGCGACGACGTCCCGGACCGCCTCGGTGTTCATGTAGGTGGTCACGTCGGGGATGGACAGGTGCTGCGGGACGGTGACGACGTCCGCCATCGTGAACTCCCCGATCACCGGCCGGGGGCCCATCGGCTCCGGGAAGGCCCACTCCAGGGTGGGCGCGGCATCGGTGCGGCGCTCCCACTGTCCGCCGCGGTAGCGCAGGCGGTAATCGCCGCGCCGCTCGCGGGAGACCGCACCCGAGAGCCGGGTGCCGGCGGTGGGGTGCCAGCTGCTGAGCGCGTAGGCGATGTGCGCCTCGTCGGCCTCGGTCCAGTCGCCCATCGCGGCGGTCACGAGCAGGTCGCCGAGACCGCCGAAGAAGGCCATGGCCGGCACGATCACCGCTCCCGCGTCACGGGCCCGCTCGCGGTAGTGGGCGAAGGTGTCGAGGTTGGCCTCCAGCTCGGCGGCCACGTCCAGGTAAGGGATCTTCGCGCGCAGCGCGGCCTCGATCACGGGGCCGGTGGTCGAGGCGAAGGGGCCGGCGCAGTTGATGACCGCCGCCGTTCCCGCCAGGGCCCGGTCCAGCGAGGCCGGGTCCTCGGCCGACGCCACCCGGGCCTCCAGCCCGTGCTCGTCGGCCAGTTCCTCCAAGGCCCGCGCGTTGCGCCCGGACAGTACCGGCACGAACCCGCGCGCGACGAGCTCCGCGACCACGAACCGCCCGGTGCGACCGTACGCGCCGAACACCGCCACCAGCTGACCTGACCCCATGAGACTGCTCCCCGTCCGCTCGAACACCCGCTGCGATGCCGGTCCGCTGCGGCCCGACACCCACATCCTGTCCCTGCGGCAGCACCCCGCGCGAGCGTCGGGAACGACATGCCGCGTACAGTTTCGGACATGCCCGCTGTCGCGCTGGCCGTCACCGACGGCATGCTCCACTACGAACTGTCCGTGGCCGTCGAGGTCTTCGGATCCGATCTGACCCACATCGTGGACCCCTGGTACGACTTCTCCCTCTGCGGGAGCGCTCCGGTGCGCGTCGGCCGTTTCCTTCTGGAGCCCGACCACGGACTCGACCACCTCGCGCACGCGGACACGGTGATCGTCCCCGGCTGGGCCGACACGGACCGCGAACCGCCCGCCGAACTGGTCGAGGCGGTGCGCGCCGCCCACGCGGCCGGCGCCCGCGTGGCCTCCCTGTGCACGGGCGCCTTCGTCCTGGGCGCGGCGGGACTGCTCGACGGCAGGCGCGCCACCACACACTGGGCCCACACCCGGGAGCTGGCCCGGCGCCACCCAACGGCCGCCGTCGATCCGGACGTCCTCTACGTCGACAACGGCGACGTCCTCACCTCCGCGGGCAAGGCCGCCGCCATGGACCTGTGCCTGCACCTGGTCCGCCTCGACCACGGCGCGGCCGTCGTCAACAGGATCGCCCGACGCCTGGTCGTCCCGCCGCATCGCGACGGTGGCCAGGCCCAGTTCATCGCCACCCCCGTCCCCGCCCCGGGCAACCACCCCCTGGGCGAGCTCTTCCCCTGGGCGCTGGAGCGACTGGACCAACCGCTCACCGTGGAGGACCTTGCCCGCCGGGCCCGCATGAGCTCACGCCACCTCGGCCGCCACTTCAAGCACCTCACCGGCACCACGCCGCTGCAGTGGCTCCACACCCAGCGCATCCGCCACGCCCAGGAACTCCTGGAGACGACCGACGCCACCGTCGACACCATCGCCGCGACCACTGGCATGGGTACCGCCACCAGTCCCGCCCGACACCTACCGCCGCACCTTCCGCCCCTGAGAAGCAGTTCGAGGCCCCACCCGCCGAGCGGCGCCGGCGGGACGGGGACGGGACGGGGGGCGGGACGAGGGCGGGACGGGAACGGGGACGGGGACGGACGCCCCGGCCGGTCCAGGACGTCCCAGGGACGGAAATGCCCTGGTGGGACGGGTGGCGCGGCGCCGAGCATGGGCCATGTCCGAGTCACGGACCGCAGACCCGGGGCAGTGCTCCGCCGGAGCGGCCCGTGACCGCTTCCGAGATGGGGGAACCTTCCATGATCAAGCACGTGTTCCGGCGCGGAGCCGTCACCCTCGGCGCTGTCGCCGTCGCCGTCACCTCGCTCGCCGGCGTCGCCCACGCCGACCGGGGCGTCCCGTACGTCAAGCCCGGCCAGCGCGGCGACGGGGTCGCCTGCGTGCAGCAGGGGCTGCGCAACGCGGGGTACTCCATCACGGTCGACGGCCAGTACGGCAACGCGACCTATGCGGCACTGACCGACTTCCAGCAGCACCGCGGCCTCTCGGCGGACGGCATCGTCGGTCCGAAGACCGGCGACGCCCTCTACTACGGCTACCTCAAGCCCTCGGGCAACCTGGTCCAGATCGAGTTCTGCCCCACGGTCATCCCCACCAGCTGACCCGCCGCCCGGACGACCCGCCGGACCCGTCCGCCGGGTCCGGGCGGCCCACCCGCTGCCCTCGTGCCGTCACCAGGCGCGGGGGCAGCGGTGCTCCGCCGCGCCCCCGGACCTCCCGCTCCTCCTCCCCTCCTCCTCCGAAGGACCAGGTAGCCCTCGACATGACCACCGACCCCACCCCCTCCCACCCCGGGCGCCGCTCGGTGCTCGCCGGCGCCTTCGCGCTCGGCACCGGCGCACTGTTCTCCGCCACGCTCCCCTCCGGGGCGGCACACGCCGCCACCGGCCCGGCGATCGCCTCGACGGCCGTCTGGGGCGCCCGGCCCGCGTCCGGCCCGCTCGGCATCCTGCCCGGCGCGCCGGACAAGGTGATCGTGCACCACACCGCGACCGCCAACGTCACCAACTACTCGCAGGCCGCCGCGTTCTCGCTGGCCAGGTCGATGCAGACCTACCAGATGGACAGCGAGGGCTGGATCGACACCGGCCAGCACTTCACCGTCAGCCGCGGCGCGTACATCACGGAGGGCCGGCACAACAGCCTGTCCACGCTGGCCAGTGGCACCCAGCACGTGGAGTCCGCCCACTGCACGGGGCAGAACACGGTGGCCATCGGCATCGAGAACGAGGGCACCTACAGCACCGTCGACCCGCGCAGCGAGCAGTACGCGGCGCTGGTCGCCCTCATCGCCCACATCTGCCGCCAGTACGGGCTGCGGGCCTACCAGATCTACGGGCACCGCGACTTCAACACCACCGAGTGCCCCGGCGACCGCCTGTACGCGCTGATACCGCAGCTGCGCCGCGACGTGGCCGCCCAGATCGGCGGGGACCCGACCGGCCCGGTGTGGCCGGTGCTGAGCAGCGGCGCCTCGGGCGAGCGGGTGAAGACCCTGCAGTACCTGCTGGTGCAGCGGGGCGCCACCCTGACCGTGGACGGCTCGTTCGGTCCGGCCACCCGCAGCGCCGTCACGGCCTTCCAGAACACGGTGCACGCCTCGGCGGACGGTGTCGCGGGCAACCAGACCTGGAGCCAGGCGGTCGCGCCGCTCGCGCGCGGGGCCTCGGGCAGCGCGGTGACCGCCGTGCAGAGCCAGCTGGTCGCCCACGGCGTCACGGTGGCGGTCGACGGCGCCTTCGGCCCCGGGACGCAGTCCGGGGTGGCGTCCTTCCAGAGCGCGGCGTCGCTGCCCGCCGACGGCGTGGTCGACGCCCGGACCTGGAGCCGGCTGCTCGCCTGACGCCCGATGCCGTACGGCTCCGGCGCCGCCCGCGGACCAGGTCACCGCGGGCGGCGCCGCTGTGCGTCGCACGGGCAGCGACGCAGCGTCCGTCGTTCGGCGAGTGACGCCGCGTCCGCCCCGAACGGTCGGTCCCGGCCGTCGCGGGACGTCCCCGAATCGCGGTGGACCGTGGTGGGACGCCGGTACCCGGGCCGAGAGTGAGCGGCACCGCCTGATCGTCCGACAGGCGCACCGGAAGGGATGACCGTGAAACACATCGCAGCCCTGCGCGGCCTCGCCGTGGCCGTGCTCGCACTCGTCGCCTTCGCCCTGCTGCCCGCACAGGCGCAGGCCGTCGACTCGACCACCTGGATCCAGCGCAACCTGGTCGGGATCGGCTACCTGGCGAGCGGCGGCGTCGACGGCGCGTACGGCCCGGCCACCACCGCCGCCGTCCGCGGCTTCCAGCGCGACAACGGGCTCGACGAGGACGGCGCGTACGGCCCCAGGACCGAACTCGCCCTCCACAACAAGGTCGCCGAGGTCCAGCGCGCGACCGGCTCCGGCGCCGACGGGGCCTACGGCGCGGGGACGACCTCCTTCGTCGCCGCCTGGCAGCGGGCGCACGGGCTCGACGCCGACGGCATCGCCGGCCCCGCGACCATGAACGCGCTGGGGATCGCCCGGACGGTGCGGATCACCGCGCAGTGGAAGTTCCCCGCCCTCGGCTGGAGCGTGAGCGGGCAGTTCGGCTGCCTGGAGCAGATCTACACCCACGAGAGCGGCTGGAAGGTCTACGCGACCAACCCCTCGTCCGGCGCGTACGGGATACCGCAGGCGCTGCCCGCCACCAAGATGGCGTCCGCCGGAGCCGACTGGCAGACCAACCCGGCCACCCAGCTCAGCTGGGGCCTGAGCTACATCAAGTCGCGCTACGGCGACCCGTGCTCGGCGTGGAGCTTCTGGCAGTCCCACAACTGGTACTGAGCGGCACGCGGGAAGGGCCCCACCCCGGGCGGGGTGGGGCCCTTCCGGTGTCGTACCTACAGGCCGCCGCCGGGAAGGGTGCCGCGCCGCAGCTCCCGTCCCTGGGCGACGGACCGCGCCAGACCCGCCGTCAGGGCCAGTGCCAGCACGGTCAGCGACCACAGGGCCATCTGCCGGCGGTCCTGCGCGGCGGCGTCCCCCTCGCCGGGCGCACCGGAGCGCCCGACGGCGCCCGCTGCGGCGGCCGGCGCGGCGGCCGAGGTGCGGCAGGCCTCCGCCAGGGTCCACAGCTCCAGCAGGCGCCGCTCGTCGGCCTGGCAGACGACGGCGATCCGCTCGACGGCGTCACGCGGCGGGAACTGCTTGCCGTTCACCCACCGCTCCCACGAGGACTTCGCGTAGTGGGTGTGCTCACTGATCCGGGCGTAGGTCAGGCCGGACGAGGACTTCAGCGACTGAAGCTCCTCGGAGAGGCGGTCGGCGGGGTCCTTCGGCGCGCCGCCGGACACAAGAACATGGTCCATCGTTCGTTTCCCCCTGGTCGTTCCGTTGTGCGATCGAGGACGCGCGACGGAGCCGGGTGCCGTGCCGCACTCCCGCCGGCCGGTCCCCACGGGCCGTACCGGTCTCCCGGCGGCCGAGCCCCCCGCCCCCGCGGTGCGCCCTCCCGCAGCACGGCCCACCCCGGGTCTCGTGCTACGGCGAGATCCACTGTGACATCCCCGGAACGAAGATCCACGATCTTCCTGTTTTTGGGACGGGTACGACGTATACCACCGCCCTGAGCTGCGGTTTGAGACACCGGGACCGCTCAGGTTGAGACACCGCGGGCCTCGGACGGGCGCCGTGGGACGCCCTCGCCGCGCACCGTACGGAGCCGCCGCGCGGTGCGTCTGACCAGCCGCGACGACTCCGCCTCCGTCCCCGGCCGGCGTGCCCGTGAGGGAGGGCGTCCCAGGGACGCGAAACGTTCGCGGGACGTCTTCGGGGCTTCCTAGTGTCGGCTGCCGACGGTCGTTGCGGCCGCCCTCACCCACGCCTCCCAGGAGCCCCGCCATGCCCATGTTCCCGATCATCAAGCGCGCCGCCCTCGTGACGGCCACCGCCGCCGTCGCGGTCACCGTCCTGGCGGGCACGGCCAGCGCGCGGCCCTCGGCCGGCGAGATCGCCTACGGCGACCGCGGGACCGGCGTCAAGTGCGTGCAGCTCGCGCTGAACGCCTCCCTGCACTCCGGCCTCCAGACCGACGGCATCTGGGGCGCCCGCACCGAGACCGCCCTGCGCCAGTTCCAGAAGGCCAACCACCTCGACGTGGACGGGGTGGTCGGCGTCCAGACCGGCTCCCAGCTGCTCGAGGTGATCGTCCACAACGAGCACGACTGGGGCACCACCTGCTGGGAGAACCTGCCGACCTGGTAGCCCGCCCTCCCCTCCTCTCCTCTCTCCTCTCATCCCCTCGTCCCCTCATCCCTCAGCAGAAGTGAGGAACTTCCGTGAAGCGCTTCCCGGCCGCAGTGGCCGCGGTCTTCGCCGCCCTCCTGGCAGCAGTGCTGTCCGTCCCCGCCGCCCACGCCGCGAGCTGGCCCGTCGTCCGCAACGGCGACCAGGGCGCCAAGGTGTCCACCGTCCAGTACCTGCTGAACGCCCGCGGCTACGCCACCGGCGCCGACGGCGCGTTCGGCCCCGCGACCGAGGCCAAGGTCAAGAGCTTCCAGAACGCCAACGGCCTGAGCCCGGCGGACGGCATCGTCGGCGGCGCCACCTGGCCGAAGCTGATCGTCACCGTCCGCCAGGGCGACAACGGCGACGCCGTCAAGGCGCTCCAGGTCCAGCTGAACGCCCGCGGCGCCAACCTCTCCGTGGACGGCGCCTTCGGTGCCGGCACCGACTCCTCGGTCCGCGGCTTCCAGCAGTCCGCCGGCCTGAGCCCGGTCGACGGCATCGTCGGCCCCGCCACCTGGTCCGCCCTGCTCTCCGGCGGGGGCGGCAGCACCGGCGGCGGCAGCGGCGACCTGCTCAGCCAGTCCCAGGCCGCCTCGCTGCTCTCCTCCGCGGGCATCACCTGGTCCTCCTCGGGCAACTGCTCCAACCGCAACAGCAGCACCTGCACCTCCTTCGACGGCCTGCGCCGCGCCTCGGCGGACGGCGCCGTCGCGCTCAAGCACGCCGTGGGCGGCTGCGGCCTGACCATCACCGGAGGCACCGAGACCGGCCACTCCGCCGGCACCTACAGCCACGCCAACGGCTACAAGCTGGACTTCGCGATGGTGAGCTGCCTCACCAACCACATCACCGGCAACTTCGCCTACAGCGGCGTCCGCGGCGACGGCGCCACCCTCTACACCTCCCCCTCGGGCAACGTCTACGCCAACGAGGGCAACCACTGGGACGTGACCTTCACCGGCTGACAGCCACCCGGCACGACCGCACCCCGAGGGGCACCGGACGCATCCGGTGCCCCTCGGGGCTTCGAGCACCTCCTGGGCCGGGACGGCCGCCCCGCACCCACCTGACCAGCCACTTCAAGACGGTGGATGCACGCTTCTGCTACGGCGACCGGCGGCGCTGCTCTGTCCTACTCGGTCCTACTCGGTCCTGCTCGGTCCTGCTCGGTCCTACTCGGTCCTACTCGGTCCGCAGCGCGGTGGCGGTCCGGGTCTTCGCCGCCCAGCCGGCCGGCAGCAGTGCGCCGAGCAGGGCGATCACGATCCCGCCCGCCAGCAGGGGGACGAGCAGCCCGGTGGTGTAGACGTGGGACACGCTCGGCGGCAGGTGCCGGCCGATCGCGTTCCCCATCGGGGTCAGCGTCGCCTTCTCCACCGCGACCCCGAGCGGGACCCCGATCAGCCCGGCGACCAGGCCGGTGAGTGTCACCGAGGTCAGGACCATCGCGACGGTCTGCTTGGGTGTCATCCCGAGGGCCTTGAAGATCCCCAGGTCATGAACCCGCTCCCGGGTGTCCTGCACAACCATGCTCAGCACCCCGAGCGCGGCGACCGCGACCATCATCAGCGTGAGCGTGACCACCAGGGCGCCCATGGTGATCACAATGATGTTCTTGCCCCCGTCCGAGTGCGGCTGGACCGAGGCGTTCAGCGGGGCCAGCGCGGCGGCGGCCGAGGCGGACCAGTCCGGTCCGTCGACGTTGTCGGCAAGCTCGACGTTGAACTGGTCGATGTGCGGGGTCAGACCGGCGGCGGTGAAGGTGGCCGCATCCGTCATGGCCGTATAGTCGCCCGCGTTGGTGTTGAAGTTGATGCCGACGACCTTCAGCGACAGTTGCTTGTTCTGCTGCACCACGGTGACGTTGTCACCGACGTGGATCCCCACCGCCGTGGCCAACTTGTCTCCGACCACGGCCTCGCCGGGCGCCGAGTACCAGCGGCCGGACAGCAGTTCCAGGTGCGTCCAGGAGAAGTCGCCGGTGACCGTGAACACCTGCGTCGGTTCGCCGCCGGTCGGGGCGCCGACCATGGTCGCGCCGCTGTCGCCCCAGCCGAACGCGGTCTTGGTGCCCGGGGTCCTGGCGAGCGCAGCGGCCACCTCGGCGGCGTCCAGGTGCGACTTGCGCGGGTCGTTCGGGCCGTAGAGATCCCAGGGCACGCCTACCTCGGCTGTGGGAATCACGATCTTCGACGCGACGCTGAAGCCTGAGGTGCTGGTGTCCAGGTACTTGTTGAACCCGGACTCCAGCCCCGCCGCGAACGTGACACTCACCACGCCGAACAGCACCGCCGCACCGACCAGTACGGTCCGAGCCGGCCGGGCGAACGGCTGGGCCAGCCCGAACGACACGGCCCGGGGCAGCGGCAGCCGCGAGGCCAGACGGTGCGCCCTCCGACCGCCCCCGGCCTTGGGGGCGCGGCCGACGACCAGAGCCCGCACGGTCGACATCCGGCCGGCTCGCAGTGCCGGGATCAGCGCCGTGACGCCGACGACCAGCAGGGTGCCCAGCGGCACCACGGCGCTGACCCACAACGGAATCGTGGCACTGGCCGCGCCGAGCTGCTTGGTGGCCCCGTCCAGGATCGGTACAGCCAGGAGGTTGCCGAAAGCCGTGCCGAGCACCAGGCCGACCGTCGCCGGGATCATGGCCTGCGCGGTGTAGGCGCGGGCCACCTGCGAAGGAGTGAAGCCCAACGACTTCAGAATCCCGATGCGCCGGATTCCCGAGGCCACAGCCCCGCTGACCACGATCGAGATGATCAGCACCGACATGAACAGCCCGAGGATCCCGAAGGCGACCAGGAACGGCACGTAGGCCTTGGCGTTGCCGGTCACCTGCTGCTCCGCAGTCAGGTACGACTGTCCGGCCTCGACCGAGCCGGCCGGCGCGGCGGCGACCACCGCCTGCTTGTCGGTGGCGATGTCGGCGTCGGTCCCGGCCTCGGCGAACCGGTAGAGCATCTGCTCGTCGGCCTTGGCACCGGCAGTGGTGAGCCGCGCGAAACCGTCGGCGGTGGCAAAGGCGGTGGCGCTGTTGGTCACCGAGTCGGCGAAGCCGACGACCTTGAACGACGGCTTGCCCGGCAGCGAGGAGAACACCACCGAACTGCCGAAGCAGTCGACGGCATAGTGCTGCCACGGCAGGGCGATCTCGCCCGGGCCGGTCGGCCAGCGCCCCCGGGTCAGCAGCAGCTGGTCCATCCCGGAGGTGCTGCCCAGGTCGGGCCGGGTGGTGACGGTGATCGGGTGATTGTCGGTACCGGCGAAATCGTTCTTGGGGCAGTCCGTGCCGACGGTCGTGTCCAGGGCGGCGGCGATCGGGTACGGCCCGGACGCCTCGGTGACGCCGGCGGCGTGCGCGGTGGCGGCGGCCTCTGCAGCCGTGGCCTTCGAGCTGTCGAACTGGACCGCCAGGTGTGCCCCGTTCCGAGCGCTGAAAGCGTGCTCGAACGGGGCCTGCACGACAGTCAGCAGGCCGAGGGAGAGCACCGAGGACGTCACCGCGGCGAACGTTGTGAGGGCCATGACGAGCGACTGGAGCCGACGCCGGCCCACGCCGGAGCGTACGACCTTGCCCAAGGCGCTCATCGGCTCACCGCCAGCAGCAGGCGGGCCGCGGCACGGGATCCGAGCTCGAAGAGGCGCCGGGGCATCGGCGGCTTGCGCAGTGTCATCCGACCGCTCCCGCCGGACGGGTCAGCAACGTGCGGGCGGCCAGGCCGGCACCGCTGCCGTTGTTGACGACGTCCCGCTTGACCGCGCCGTCCACCAACTCGATCGTGCGGCCCGCGGTGCTCGCCGCCAACTGCACATCGTGGGTCACCAGCAGGATGGTCTGGCCCTCGCTGTTCAGGTCCAGCAGCAGCTGGCGCACGTCCTCGGCCGAGCTCGAGTCCAGCGCGCCGGTGGGCTCGTCGGCCAGCAGCAGCGCCGGCTTGTTCATCAGGGCCCTGGCCACCGCCACCCGCTGTCGTTGCCCGCCGGACAGCCGCTGCGGGTAGGCCTTGGCATGCCGGTCGATGCCCAGCGAGCCGAGCAGCTCGATGGCCCGCCGCTTCGCTTCGCCCTTGTCCATCCCGGCCAGCTGCGCCGGAACCATGACGTTGTCCAACACGGTCAGGTCGTCGAGCAGGTTGAAGAACTGGAAGACCATGCCGATCGAGGCCCGGCGGTACTTCGCCGAACCGGCCTCACCGAGCTGGTCGACGCGGGTGCCGTCGACGGTGACACTGCCGCTGGAGGGCCTGTCCAGGCCGGCGATCAGGTTCAGCAGCGTGGACTTCCCGCTGCCGGAATGGCCGAGGATCGCCACGCACTCACCGGACGCCACGGACAAGGTCACACCGGCCAGCGCGGGCGGGCCCTCGTCATACTTTTTTGTCGCGTCTTGGAGAGCGATCATCGGCGGGTTCGTCATGGCCCTGAACCTAGGAACGGACCATGATCCATCGCGTCGGCTGGCGGATGTAACCCTCCCCGGGCCATCGGCCCGGCGGTGTACCGGCGCATACATCCCCGGGGCGACGCGCAGAGCCGACGCCACGGAATACGATCCCCGTATGGAAGAGCTCCTCCAGCGTCTCTCGACATCGAAGCGCGTGACCTGGCTGACGTCACAGGCCGTGGTGCTGGCCACCGCCG
Organism: Streptomyces sp. NRRL S-495; assembly: GCF_000966955.1. NCBI lineage: Bacteria > Bacillati > Actinomycetota > Actinomycetes > Kitasatosporales > Streptomycetaceae > Streptomyces > Streptomyces sp. NRRL S-495. The sequence goes on along the minus strand of NZ_JZWY01000408.1, from coordinate 4,708 downwards.
GCTTCTACGCGCTGATGCTCCCCTTGACGACGCCGAGCCCTGCCGACGGCCTGTTCCGGTTCCCCGACCTCGGGGCCTACCACCGGATTGGTCTCTGCGTGGTGCTCGCCCTTCCGATCCTGCTGGTGCGCCGTCTGCCGGCGACCGTCTTCACGGTTGTCCTGGGCGAATCAGCCCTCGGCGACCTTTTCGGCGCGCGGCCCTTGATCGTGTTCATCCTGCTCGTCGCCTTGAGCGGGTACCTCGCCGCCCGGCGGCCGAAGGCTGCCGCCGTCGGCTCCGTCGCGGGCGTCGCGGCCGCGTTCGTCAACGACATCCACGTCAGCGGGCAGTCCGTCGGCGACGCGGCCCAGTGGTCCGGGGGGCTCGCGTTGTGGTTCGCGGTCGCGTGGGTGTTCGGGGGGGTGTACCGCAAACGCTGTGAGTACCTCGAAGCCCTGCACGAGCAGACCGCGGCCCGCGCCGTCATGGCCGAGCGGCTGCGGATCGCCCGTGAACTGCACGACAGCGTCGCGCACAGCATCGGGATCATCACGGTGCTGTCGGGAGCGGCGGCGCGGGTCGTGGAGACCAGGCCCGAGCAGACGCGGCAGGCGCTGACCGGCATCGAGACCACCAGCCGGGAGACGCTGCTGGGGCTGCAGCGCATGCTCGGGGCGCTGCGCCGCGCCGAGCCGGACGACGCCATGCCGTCGGCGGCTCCGCTGGCGCCGGCCGGCAGCCTGGCCGACGTCCCGCAGCTCGCCGAACGCACGGCCGGCGCCGGGGTTCGGGTCCATGTGACCTGGCGGGGCGAGCAGCGCCAGCTGCCGCCGGAGATCGAGCTGTCGGCGTTCCGGATCATCCAGGAATCGGTGACGAACGTGGTGCGGCATTCCGGGGCGCGGACGTGCCGGGTCGCGGTCGGTTACGAGCCGGAAGGGGTGACGATCGAGGTGGTGGACGACGGGGACGACAGTCTCGGCGGGCCGGGCCGTCCGAGGCACTCCGCGGCCGGCGGGAGCGGCTTCGGCCTGCTCGGCATGCGCGAGCGAGTGACGTTGCTGTCCGGCCAGTTCAGCGCCGGCCGGCGTCCGGAGGGCGGATTCCGAGTGATGGCGAGCCTCCCGGTATGAGCGTGCGAGTACTGCTGGCCGACGACCAGCCCCTGATGCTGGTCGGGCTCGCCATCCTGATCGGCAACACCGACGACCTGGAGGTGGTCGGCGAGGTCGGCAACGGCCACGAGGCGGTGCGCCTGGTACGTGAGCTGCGGCCGGACGTCGTGGTGATGGACATCCGGATGCCGGGCATGGACGGGATCGAGGCGACCCGGCAGGCGACCGCCGAACCGGACCCGCCCAAGGTGCTGGTGCTGACGACCTTCGACGACGACGAGTACGTCTACGGCGCACTGCGCGCCGGCGCCAGCGGATTCCTGCTCAAGAGCATGGCCCTGGACGCGATCCTGGACGCGATCCGCGTGGTGGCGGCCGGCGAGGCGTTGCTCGCGCCGAGCGTGACCCGACGGCTGATCGCGGACTTCGCCGGAACATCCGGCCCTGCGGCCCCCGAACCGGACGCCCGGCCCGCCGCGGACTCAAGGCTCATCGCGGAGATCACCGACCGGGAGCGCGAGGTGCTGGCACTGGTCGGACAGGGACTGTCGAACACTGAGATCGCCGAGCGGTTGGTGATCAGCGTGGCGACGGCGAAGACCCATGTCGCGCGACTGTTCGCCAAGCTCGAGGCGCGAGACCGCGTCCACCTGGCGATCATCGCCTTCGACACCGGACTCGTGCCGCGCAGACGGTAGGGCAGGACGAGAAGAACGACGCCTGGCAACGTCAGCACCCTGTACGTGCTCATCGCTGCTTCACTGGCGTGTTCGCGCGCTGTCCCGACGAACCCACCCGGGAAGTGCGCCGCAGGCTACCGGGCGTGACCTGGTTCCCGCGGTCGGCAGCATGCTGCTCCTGCTCGTCGACCTGCGGCCCGAGCACATCGACGCCTGGGTGAGCACGCAGCTCGCCGCCGGCCTCGGGCGCACCACCGTTCACCACGCGGTGGGGTGGCCGTGCTGCGAGGCGCCCTGAACCACGCGGTGCGGACGTGGCGGCTGCGCTACAACCCGGCCGGGTCGAACGTGTACGCGATGGCCGCGCCGAGCGCCCGAGGGTCCGGATTGCCGGTCAGGCGCAGCACCATGCGGTTGTTGTAGGCCGCATTCGGTCCTTGGAGCTGCGCAAGGAACCGGAGCCGGCTTCGTGCGCGCAGCGAGCGACCGCCGAGAACGGTGTCCTCCGCGGCGCTCGATCCGCGCCCGTGAGCCCTTACCAGGCCTGCATCCACGTCAACCGGTTCGCGATCCCGCGTGCGGTGCCGGTGCGGGCGGGCGTCACAGGGTTTCGGACCCTGCGGTCAACTGCCGTACCGCGGGTTCGAGTTCGGTGTGCAGGGCAGTGATCTCGCCGGCCAGGAAGCGGTCGCGCATCGCGGCGCGCTGGATCTTGCCACTGGTGGTGCGGTGGACACTGCCGCGCCGCACCAGCAGGACGTTGCGGACCGGCGCGCCGGTGGCGGCGGTGAGGCGGCGGATGACGGCCGCCGCCGCGGCGCGCAGTTCCTCGGCCGATACGGTCGGGCTGACCTCGTGCACCAGCACGATCCGCTCGTCGGGGGCCTGGACGCCGAAGGCGGCGCCGACGAACTTCTCCAGCGCGGGGTGGGCGGCGCGCGCCTCGTGTTCGAGGTCGTGCGGGTAGAGGTTGCGGCCGTGGACGATCATCACCTCCTTGAGCCGACCGGTGATGAACAGCTCACCGTCCACCAGGGCACCCAGGTCGCCGGTGCGCAGCCAGCCGGGTTCGGTGTCGTCAGCGCCGGCGGGGCGGGCCTCGAAGGTACTGGCGGTGAGGTCGAGCTTGCCCCAGTAGCCGTGGCCGACGCTGTCGCCGCGCAGCCAGATCTCGCCGACCTCGCCGGCGGACAGGGGGTGCCGGGTGGCGGGGTCGACGATCAGGGCGTCGAAGGCCTCGGGGCGTCCGACGCCGGTGATCTCCTTGGCGTGGCCGTCACGGGCGGGAACCAGCGCGGGGCGGTCCGCGTCAGCGAGGCGCTGGGCGTCGACAACCAGGACGGTCGGCTCGCGGTCGATGGGGGTGCCGCTGGCGTAGACGGTGACCTCGGCCATGCCGTAGCCGGCCGCGACGGCTTCGGGACGCAGGCCGATCTGCGCGAATCGCTTGGTGAACGCGGCAATGGTGGGGGCATGGATCGGCTCGGAACCGTTGATCAGGAAGCGCAGCGGTGACAGGTCGAGCCCTTCGAGGTGTTCGTCCTTGATGAGGCGCAGCGCGATGCCGTACGCGAAGTTGGGGGCGGAGGTGGCGGTGGTCCGGAGTTCGCTCATCATCCGGAACCACTCGACGGGCCTGCGGGCGAACACCGTCGGCGGCATCAGGACCGATGTCGCGCCGCAGAAGAGTGCGCCGCTGAGCTGGACGAAGAGGCCGAAGTCGTGGTGCAGCGGCATCCAGCTGCCGAACGAGTCGTCACTGTTCAGACCCACGACGGTGTACTGGGCCCCGAGGTTCGCCAGGACGTTCCCGTGAGCCAGCATCACGCCCTTCGGGGTGCCGGTGGAGCCGGAGCTGTACTGGAGGACGGCGAGCGAGTCGTGGTCGGCGTGGCGGCCTCGGAGCGCCGCAAGGGGGACCTCACCTGCCGGCACAGGGGCGGCGGCCCGGACGGGGACGCGGCCCAGGCCCTGCGCGTGGAAGCGCTCGGCGAGCGTGTCGAGGTCCCCGGCATCGGCGAACACCAGTCCTGGGGTGCAGTCAGCGGCGATCGCGGCGACGCGCTGGGCGGCGCTGCTGGAGCCGGTCGCCGGCGGGGCGGGCACGGCGATGACACCGGCCAGCAGGCAGGCGAGGTAGAGCTCGACGAACTCGGTGCCGGTGGACAGCGCGATGAGGACGCGCTCGCCGGGAGCCAGGTGCTGCGCCAGGTCGGCGGCGCGCAGGCCGGCCCGGCGGGCGAGTTCGGCGTAACTGAGGCTTTCGTGCGTGGCCTCGGTGGAGTCGCGGTAGATGGTGATCGCGGTCTTGTCGGGGTTCTGGGCGACGCTCGCGGCGAACGCGTCGCCGAGGTTCCGGTAGCCGGTCAGCTCGAAGGCCATTGCTTCCCCTTGGGCTTGGCGCTGCGTCGATCCGGGCGGCGCGCGGACATGCACGGCGGCCCGCGCTGCGCGGCTGAGTGGTGTCGTTCTCGCCTGTCTCGATCAAGCGGTTCGGCCGCAGCTCTGCCCACGGTTCCGCGATCCGGTCCAGGCGTCCTGACGTCCTGACGTCCTGAATTCCGGCCTCGCCGAACTCCGTCGGTTCCTGGCGGCGCAGACCACTATGCCCCAACCACTGGCGATGGTGCGGGCGTTCAACCGGTGCGAATGATCAGCACGGGTGTGTTCAACCATCGCCGTGCGCCAGTTGGACGAGGACCGGCGGGGGGATGCCGCGCCCCCGGCACGGGGGTTTTCCGGGAGCGCGGCGGTCTCACACTAGGGGTTGTCCGACAATTCGCGCCGCATCAGCGCGCGGCGGGAATTGTCCGACCCCCAGTCGGCAGGGTGGAGCCCGTGCGTCCTCCGTCGGACGACCGCAGGGCCGTGGCCTCCGTCGCAGGGATGCGGTCGGACGGCCGGCCCGCAGCCGGCCGAAGGCCCTGAAGG